>JAJXXG010001286.1 GCA_021781255.1 Acidobacteriota bacterium | reverse complement strand
GAATACCCCACCCGACGTGGCACAGGCTCCCATGGAAATGACCCACTTGGGCTCTGGCATCTGGTCGTAAAGACGGCGAATCACCGGGGCCATCTTCTGCGAAACCCGCCCGGCAATGATCATCAGATCCGACTGGCGCGGCGACGGTCGAAAGACCTCCGCACCAAAACGCGCAACGTCATACCGCGAGGCGCCCATCGACATCATCTCGATGGCGCAGCAGGCAAGCCCGAAGGTAACCGGCCAGATCGAGCTCTTGCGAATCCAGTTCACTGCAAAATCCAATGAAGTGAAAAATACCCCTTCCGGCTCCTCAAAGCCGTAACTCACTTCCTGGAGTTTGGCGCGATTCTTCCCGCTGCTCTCCAACGCTCCGAAGAGATAGCGGTCGCGCTCCTGTATAGCCGTCATATCTTCCATCATACCGCGAGACTGGCCGACTTTGCACCTGCATCCTCCATCACAAGGCATGCTTACGCCATATTTTCGCCGGGCAGGGCGCGGCTTTGCGCATTCAACCCCATTGAGCGGAATTTTCCACCCAACTCCCGGCCTGCCATCGGTTATCCTTCTTGGTTCACCTGAACATGCAACTCATCACAGATCGCCGTCGGATTGGGAGCCTGTCTGCACCCGGCCTCGCATCGCTCATGGCGGGGGAATCGCCCTGCGTTTCCTGCCGCCTTCACCAGCCGTTGTTCCCCGCTTGCTCAAGCTCGGCGCGCGGCTTTTCTGGAGTTTTTGTTTCTATGCTGTTTCGTAGACTCAGGCTTTTCCTGCTCGCCGTGGCATGCGGTCTCCCCACTCTCTGCCTCGCCCAATCTTCCGCCGCAACAACCAGCTCGCAGGCGCCTGCGACCCAGGCGCAGATCGCCGCCCTGCAGCAATCCGTTCAAAGCGCGCAGATGTCGGCGGACAACGCATGGATGCTCGTCTCCGCCGCGTTGGTGCTGCTCATGACCGGACCCGGCCTGGCGCTCTTCTATGGCGGCCTGGTGCGCCGCAAAAACATTCTGGGCACCATGATGCAAAGCTTCGCCATGATGGGCCTGGTCACCATCCTCTGGGCCATCGCCGGCTACTCGCTGGCCTTCGGCCACGGCAACCTCTTCATAGGCG
Source organism: Acidobacteriota bacterium (assembly GCA_021781255.1). The sequence continues at coordinate 6,099 of JAJXXG010001286.1, read as the reverse complement.
GCTTCGAGCATCTGTTCCTGCGCGGTGTCGGGCTCACGCCCAATCCCGACTACGCCGCCACCATCCCCGAGCAGACCTACATGGTCTATCAGCTCATGTTCGCCATCATTACCCCGGCCCTCATCACCGGAGCCTTTGCCGAGCGCATGAAGTTCAGCGCCATGGCAGCCTTCCTGTCCCTCTGGTCCCTCTTTGTCTATAGCCCAATGGCGCACATGGTGTGGGGCGTAGGCGGGCTGCTGAACGCCAACGGCGGCCACATCCCGTCGCTCGATTTCGCCGGCGGCACCGTCGTCCACGTCACCTCGGGCGTCTCCGCCCTGGTCACCGCGCTCTACCTCGGCAAGCGCCTCGGCTATCCCCACACCAACATGCCCCCGCACTCCATGGTGCTCAGCTTCATCGGCGCATGCCTGCTGTGGGTGGGCTGGTTCGGCTTCAATGCCGGCAGCGCACTCAACTCCGGCCCTCTGGCCACCAGTGCCTTCATCAACACCCACTTTGCCGCAGCCGCGGCCGCCCTCGGATGGACCATCGCCGAGTGGATCCACAATGGCAAGCCCACCGCGCTGGGCGCCATCTCCGGCGCCGTCGCCGGCCTCGTCGCCATCACCCCGGCTTCCGGCTTTGTACAGCCCTTCGCCGCTCTGTTCATCGGCCTGGTCGCCGGGGCCTTCTGCTCCTTCATGGTCTTTGAAGTGAAAAGCCGCCTGCGCTACGATGACTCACTCGATGCCTTCGGCGTCCACGGCGCCGGCGGAACCCTCGGCGCGCTGCTCACAGGTCTTTTCGCAACCCGCGCCATCAACGCCGCCTTCGGCAAGGACGTGCCCACCGGAGCCATCGACGGCCATTGGGGACAGATCCTCAATCAGGCTGCGGGAGTCGCCATTGCCTGGGGCATCTCCATCGTCGGCACTCTGGTCCTGCTCTTCCTCGTCGATAAGGTCATTGGATTGCGTCTCTCGCCGGAGGATGAGATGGCCGGCCTCGACCTGTCGCAACACGGCGAAGAAGGCTACGACCTGAACTCGTAACGTGGTCTAATGAAAACTAAGGCCGGACGGGTCCAATAGGCCGTCCGGCCTGTTACGCTGTCAAACGAGGCACTTTTGCATGCTCAAGATCGAAGCGATTCTTCAGCCCTCTAAACTGGACGCGGTCAAGGACGCCCTGCTGGAAGCAGGCATTGAAGGTATGACCATCCTGGAAGCCCGCGGCCACGGCCGTCAGAAGGGCCACACCGAGTTCTACCGCGGCCGCGAGTACACGGTCGACCTACTTCCCAAGGTAAAAATCGAGATCGTCGTCAACGACGATCTCAAGGAAAAGGCGATCCAGGCCATCACCAGCGCCGCCCGCACGGGGCGCATCGGCGACGGCAAGATCTTCGTCAGCCGCATCGACGAAGCGATCCGTATCCGCAACGACGAACGCGGTGAATCGGCACTCTGATCGCACCCGATAGGGCCAACACCACATTCAAAGAATGTAAGCCTGCGGCGCCGAGTCCATCTCGGTTGCGCAGGCTTACATTTTCGTCGCGGCAGTCATCGCCGACAATCTGCGCCTCTTACAGGGCAAGCTGCTTGAGATAGGCGAGAAACTGAGGACCAAGATCGGGCCGCTTGAGCGCAAATTCGACCGTAGCCTGTAACATGCCGAACTTATCCCCCGCGTCGAATCTCTTGCCTTCAAAGGTATAGCCGAAAACTTGCTCTTCCTGGAGCAATGTCTTGATGCCGTCGGTAAGTTGTATCTCCCCACCGGCCCCGGGTCTGGTTTGCTCCAGTAACTCAAAGATGCGCGGCGTCAGCACATAACGGCCGATAATGGCTTGCCTGGATGGCGCGTCCTCAAACTTCGGCTTCTCCACCATGCCGGTGCAGTTATAAATGCGCGGATTTGCCGGATCAGGCGAGCCGGCCAGTACTCCATAGGCGCTGATGCCGGGGCCATCGATGGTCATCGTTGCCAGCACCGAGCCGCCGCGCTCATCGAAGATATCCATCATCTGCTTCAGACACGGCACCTCAGCATCGATCACATCGTCCGGCAGAATCACTGCGAAAGGCTCATTGCCCACCAGGTCCTTGGCGCACAGCACGGCATGACCCAGCCCCAGCGGCTCCTTCTGCCGCACATAGGTGATGCGCGCAAGGGCTGCCACGCCGCGCGAGACAGCCAGCAACTCACTCTTGCCGCGCCGCTCCAGGGTTGCGTCCAGCTCAAAACTATGGTCGAAGTGATCCTCCATCGTCCCTTTGCCGCGTCCAGTCACAAAAATGATGTGCTCAATGCCAGACGCAATCGCCTCTTCCACTCCGTACTGGATGATGGGCTTGTCCACCAGTGCCAGCATCTCCTTGGGAATCACCTTGGTCGCCGGCAAAAACCGCGTGCCCAGCCCGCCCGCGGGAAACACTGCCTTTCGTACCCGGTTGCTCATTCCATCTCCTTGGCCATGACAAAAGCAATCCATCTGCGCGGCGCGGCTCGTGCGGTCATATGCGCCAAAGGCCTTTCGTTGCGTGTCGTCCTACCGACCATCTTATCCGCGCCAAAACCTCTCACGCCGTCGCTATGATGAAATTCCACACGCGACTCGCCTCAAGCGGATCGCTGGTGTTGCAGGCAAACCGCTACGCGCCCACCGGCGCCGGCAGCAGATCGGAAAGCAATGCGCGTACCTCCAGCAACACCTCATCGGGTCGCGTAGCTGCCAGGGGAAACTTGAGTACGCCCTGCGGCGTGAACTGTGCTCCGCGCTTGGCATTGCGCGCCACCATGCGCATCAGGTGCTGCGGATCGATTTGCGCATGCTCCGTGAAGCGGAGCTGCAGCTCGGCACGCTTGCGATCAATCTGCGCAATGCCCATCCGTTCGCACTCCAGGCGCAGGCCGGCGGCCTCAAGCAGGTACACGGTAGCGTCCGGCAGCGTGCCATAGCGATCTTCCATCTCCGCGCGCAAGTCGGCAATCTCCTTCTCGCTGGCAGCGCCGGCTATCTTCTTGTACAAGCGCAGGCGCTGATTCTCCTCCGGCACATAGCTCTCATCGATGCGCAACGCAATGCCGAGATTGAGCTGCGCAGCCGGCCGCTCCTCCCTACTCTCGCCCTTCATCTCTTTCACCGCGGCTTCCAGCATTGACGTGTACAGCTCGAAACCCACCGCCTCGATGTGGCCGCTCTGCTCGCCGCCCAGCATGTTCCCGGCACCGCGCAGTTCCAGGTCCAGCGCGGCGATTTTGAAACCCGCGCCCAGATCGCTGAACTCCTTGAGCGCAGCCAGCCGACGGCGCGCAATCTGGCTCAGCTCCTGCTCTGACGGAATCAGCAGATACGCATACGCGCGGCGATTTGACCGGCCCACCCGCCCGCGCAACTGATACAGTTCGCTCAGCCCATGACGATCGGCACGGTTGATCAGCATCGTATTTGCCAGCGGAATATCCAGCCCGTTCTCGATGATCGTGGTCGCCACCAGCACATCAAATTCATGATGCATGAAGGCCAGCATCACCTTCTCCAGCTCGCCTTCGCTCATCTGTCCATGCCCAACAGCCACGCGTGCCGCTGGCACCAGTTCCTGAATCCGCGCGGCAATCTCGTAGATGGACTCGACGCGATTGTGGACAAAGTAAACCTGCCCGCCGCGCTCCAGTTCAACCTCGACCGCCGAGCGCACCAGCTTCTCATCGAACCGCGCCACCACCGTCTGAATCGCCATCCGGTCCTTCGGCGGCGTCTCAATCACGCTCATGTCGCGCAGGCCCACCAGCGACATATGCAGCGTGCGCGGAATCGGCGTGGCAGACATTGCAAGCACGTCAATCTCCTTGCGCAACTGCTTCAGCCGTTCCTTGTGGCGCACGCCGAAACGCTGTTCTTCATCCACGACGAGCAAGCCAAGATCCTGGAACTTGATGTCCTTCGAGAGCAGCCGGTGCGTGCCGATTAAAATGTCCACGTTGCCTGTCGCCACGCGCTCCACAATCGACTTCTGCTCCTTCGCTGTGCGAAAGCGCGAAATCATTTCAATGTTGATGGGGAACTGCGCAAACCTCCGCTTGAAGGTCTCGAAATGCTGGAAGCTGAGCACCGTTGTCGGCGTCAGCACCGCCACCTGCTTGCCGTCCTGCACTGCCTTGAACGCCGCCCGCATCGCCACTTCGGTCTTGCCGTAGCCCACGTCCCCGCAGAGCAGCCGGTCCATCGGCGTGGTCGATTCCATGTCCTGCTTGATCGCTGAGATGGCCGTGAGCTGGTCGTCCGTCTCGTTGTAATCGAATGAGTCCTCGAACTCCTTCTGGAATTCATTGTCCGGAGAGAATGCTGTCCCCTGCGCCGTTTGCCGTTCAGCGTAGAGTTTGAGCAGCTCCCCGGCCATATCCTGCATCGCTTTGCGCACCCGCGCCTTGGTCTTGGTCCATTGCTGCGAGCCCAGCCTGTTCAGCACCGGCGCCGGTCCGGCATCGGTCGAGCGATATTTCTGAATCAGGTCCAGGCGCGTGAGCGGCACATAGAGCTTGGCCTGCTCCGCGAATTCCAGAATCATGAACTCGACCGAAAGCGCGTCCTGCACGATCTCTTTCAGCCCCTGATATTGCGCAATGCCGTGCTCCACATGCACTACGTAGTCACCGACAGCCAGGTCGCGAAAGTCCGAGACAAACGCCGCGGTCTTCGAGCGCCTGGGCTCCGGCCGTGCCGTAATGTCAGCCTCGTCAGAGAGATCGTTCGCGCCAAACACAATTACGTTCGAGTTCGGAAAGCTCACTCCGTTGGCAATCTGCGCGCGCACAATCACAGGCACACGCAGATCGCCGGCCAGATAACTGGCCTCCTCCAGGATGGTCTCGCTCCCGTGATGCGCTACGCGGCTGCCGAGCCGGTAGGGCACCTGATACTCGCGCAGCACGGTGGCCATGCGCTCCACATCGCCCTGTGTCGGCGCGGCCAGCACAATGCGCGTGTCCGTCGCCATCAGGTTGCGCAACTGCTCGGTCAGCGCGGGGATGGAGCCATGAAAGCGCAGAGTGGGCCGCGAGCTGAAAGCAATCTCGCCTAGCGTAGTATCTTCGTCCAGCACATCCACCGCACCCAGCTGGTCCAGGTCCAGGCCGGTGTGCGATTGCAACAGCCCCTGCAACACTTCAGGCCGAAGATAAATGTCTTCCGGGCGGATCAGCGAACCAATGCCGGACCGCTCGTGCCGCTGCTCCACCTTGCTCCACCAGCGGTCAATCTGGTTGCATACCATCGCCGGCTCTTCCACAAAAAGAACGCAGCGGGGCAGCAGCTTGAGAAGATGACTCTCTGCCCCGGCCACGCAACTGAAGAACTCCCAGCCGGGAAAGACGCTCACGCCGCCGGCTGCCGCGGCCTCTGCGCTCAGCTCTTCCTCTGCGCTTTCGTCCTCCATCTCGACGCGCTGGCGGCTGAGCCGCGCATTTACGGCGGCCAGCAGGCGCTCCGTCACCGGCGTCTCCGTCAGCGGAAGCAGTTGCGCCTCGTCCAGTCCCGACTGCGATCGCTGCGTCTCCGGATCAAACTTTCGAATGGTCTCAATCTCGTCGCCGAAAAGCTCAATCCGCACCGGGCGGTCAGACTCCGGCGAGTACACGTCGAGAATGCCGCCCCGCCGCGTGAACTGGCCCGGCATCTCCACCAGGTCCATCTGCGTATAGCCCACGCTGGCCAGATGCGAGGTCAGCACCTCAATGTCGATCTCCTCGCCACGGCGCAACGTGACGGCCAGGCCTGCATAGTAGTCGCGATCGAAGAGCTTGAGCGCAGCGGCCTCCACAGGCGCAATCAGAATCGAGACCGCACCGGTGGACAGCTTCCACAGCGCTGCGGCGCGCTGTTCCTGCACGTCGGGGTGCGGCGAAAGGTTTTCAAACGGCAGCACATCGTGCGCAGGCAGCCGCACCACGCGCGCCGGATCCACGGCACCGGTCAGCGCGCAGCCGGCGCGCAACGCCAGTTCCAGCGCCTCGGCAGCCTTGTTGTCCGCCACCACGACCATCACCGGATGCGGCGCGGCCCGCGCCATCAGCGGCAGATACAGAGAACGCGCCGTAGCGGTCAGTCCG
>JAJXXG010000125.1 GCA_021781255.1 Acidobacteriota bacterium | reverse complement strand
CACAACCGTGCCCAGCGCCGCTCCCAGCGCCACCATCACCCATAACTTTTTCAATTGAGCTCTCCCTGCATTTCGCAGGGATTATATCCAAAGCACCTGATGCCCCGCGCACGGCTCCGCCGCGCGCTCCGTCAGTGTCTCCGCCAGTTCCAGCCCATACCGGCCGAAATAGTAGGCCGCACCGTGCACCCGCTCCTGCAGCGCGCCACCCGGCACAATCGCCGTGCAAATAGCCTCCGCATGACGCTTCAGTGACTCTTCCTTCTGCAACTGGAAGTTCGCCGCCAGCCGCCGCAGCCGGTTCATCTGGTAGCGCATCTTGCTCGCCGCCGTGGCCCCGCTGCGTCCCAGCCCCGCGTCCACCGCCTGCATCCACGCGAGCAGCGGCTCAAGCTCCGCATCCAGCGCCTGCCCTGCTGCCGCCAGCTTCCGCTTGCCCTCCACCGGCATGGCCCGCGCCCCCAGCCGCTGCGCCAGGCTGTCCACCGTTTCGCCGAAAAGCCTCTCAGGTTCCAGCTCATGCCGCCGCAACAACTCGGCCACCGCCGGCTCCACCAGCGTCGCTGAAAATCTAGGCTCCGCCGGCGTCATCCGTCCCAGAATCCGCTCGAACAGCACTGCTGACTGCGCAAAATACGCAATCTCTGCCGGCCCCCCAATCGTCAGCGATGTCCCCAGCAGCTCATCCTGAAACACCGGCCGCAGCAGAGCCGAAGGTGAAATCCGTTCCGGCTCCGCCTCCAGAATTCCAATCAACTCTTCGGTGGAATGGCTCGTCCGCCCCGCCTGCCATGCGCCCTTAGGTTCTGCCGCCGTCGCGGCTTTCCGCTTCAGGGCCACGCGCGCGCCTGTCTTCTCGTCCATCAGAAACAGCAGGCTCGAATCGGCGCCCACGGCCACCTGTGCGTGATAGCCCGCCGCCACCAGCGCCGCATTTCGTTCCACCAGCACTGAATGCAGCTCATCGGCCCGCTCCAGCGCCGTACGCAACACACGCGCGCCCATCCTGTGCGCCGCGCGCCCGCCCGCATCCAGCACCAGCAGCCCTTGCGCGGCAAACACTTTTCCGTAGAACTCTGCGAAGGCCTGCGCAAACGTCCGCCCCGGCTTGTAGGCCGCTGCCAACGCCTCCATTGCATCCGAGTAGCCCACCAGCTCCCAAGCCTGCTCCAGCAGCGGAGAGAGCGTCTCATCCATCACCACGCCGCCCACAGGCCGCGCCACCTCAGGGACCTGCCCATACTTCAGCGTCCTTACTTCCCGTCGTGCCGGAAAAGTCACATGGTCCACTTCAGCAAAGTCGTGATCCTCCGTTGCGAGCCAGAAAATCGCCACATGCGGCTTGCCGGCTTTCGTCGCCTGCCGCGCCCGCGCGATCGCCGTTGCCGCCTTCAGTGCCGTGTAAAGCGGACCGCCAAACAGTCCCACCTGCTGCCCGGTCACCACCACGCCTGCGCCAGCCTTCAGCGCCTCAATCGCCGCCGCTCTCGCCGCATCTGGATTCTGCCCGGCCAGCAACTCCGCCAGTTCCGGCAAATGGCCCGGCCGCGCCAACGCCTGCATCCATTCCGCCGACATCGGGTAAAAGCGCCGCGCCTCAGCCGCGCCGGCGCAAAAATCAGCAAACAGCCGGCTCGTTCCCGGCACCGTGATCGTGGAGTGACAGTCTGCGGTGGTCAACGCGCTCTCGTTCCGTTCTTTGTTCCTGTGGGGATTACGTTTTCGCCCGCTATTTGCGAATACGCTGCCCTAAGGATGCCACGCCGCACCCAATCGATGCACAACTCCTGCCATGCTCGTGTCCGCTCCCCTGCGTATACTGCTCCTGACTGAGCTTTACAGCTTTCGGCTTCCCCAACCCAATCTTCCAGGAGACGCCCGCACGATGCCCAAAAAGGACAAAGCCCCAAAAGCCGCCAAAAATCCCAAGGCCAAATCCCCCAAAAAGAAAGCTGCCAAACCAACGGCCTCAAAAAAGGCGCTGGCCGAGGTCTCCACGCAAACCGCCCAGGTTGTCAGCTCAACAGTCGTCTTTAAGTGCCCACTCTTCCGCATTCATCATGACAAAATCGTCGAGCCCGGCGGCCACCCGCGCGAGCGCGACATCATCCGCCACAATGGCTCCGTCGTCATCCTCGCCCTCGACAATTCCAAGAGTAAGAAGAACCCCTGGGTCGTCATCGAGCGACAGTACCGCCATGCAGCCAACCAGTTTCTTTGGGAATTGCCTGCGGGTAAGCTGGATGCCGGCGAAGACCCGCTCGCCGGCGCCAAGCGCGAGCTCGAGGAAGAGACCGGCTATCGCGCTAAAAAATGGCGTCCGCTCCTCAGTTATTACGCCAGCCCCGGCTTCCTCGGCGAAGCCATGCTGGTCTTCCTTGCCGAAGGCCTCGTCGCAGGCCAGGCGCACCCTGAGGAGGATGAGCACCTCGAATTCCGCCTCGTCCGCCTCTCCGATCTCGTCAAAATGATTGATAAGGGCGCCATCCATGACGGCAAAACCCTGACCAGCGTACTCTTTTACGCCCGCCATCTGGCCCGTAAACGCAAATCCTAGCGGGCATCTGCCACTCTCTCGCTCCACTCCACGCCGGGCAACTCGGCCGGGTTCCGGTCGCCTCCGCCCGGCGTATTTCATTTTGTCAGCCTCTTTCATTCACATCCCAATCAACCTTTCTCGAACTTTTGCCGTCATACCAATTACGGCAGGCCTACCCAAATACCAGGCCCGCTGACTTCAATCTTCATTTCAGGAAAGGCGAAAGCCGGTGGCTCAGTACAAAGGCAAGGTCAAGTGGTTCAATAACGCCAAGGGCTATGGATTTATCGGGCGCGAAGATGGCCCCGATGTCTTCGTGCATTACTCCGCAATCCAGCTGGACGGTTACAAAACTCTGAAAGAGGGCGATGACGTGGAATTCGACATCGTCCAGGGCCAGAAAGGTCCGCAGGCTGACGCCGTCATTCGGATGCGTGACACCGCAACCAGCGCGGCGTAAGCAAGCGTAACCCCGGGCTCTACGGAGGGCCGTGTTCGGCCCACTCCCCATCCGTATAGCGGCACTGTGCGCTGCTGTCGTCCCGCGTCGCATCATTCAGTTATGCGGACCAATGCGTTTCTTCGTGCCCGTGCAGCATTCGCCATGCCTGCTATTCCCTGATTTTCCAGCTTCATTTCGCCAACCCCATTGAGCAGTCCACATTCCTTCCTGGCCTTAATTCTCGAATAAATGCGTGCTACGCTCGTGCCATGCGCGAATGCGAGACTTCCCCAGTCCTGTCCGCGGCCACGCCTGCGGCAAAGGAGCGCCCTTGGCTTTTCGCCTTCCTTATCGCTCCCACGGCCGTCATTGACGTCGGTCTCGTAAACGGCGCGCTCGCCTTTCTGCTCCGCCGCGAAGGTGTTGGCCCGGCTCACAGCGCTGCTCTCATCGCCTTGCTCACCATTCCCCATACCATTTACTTCCTCTGGTGCCCCGTCGCCGACTTCTGGATTCGCCGACGCTCCTGGATTCTCCTGTCCTCAGCCGCTGCATCGGTTTTCATGGTCCTGGCCTTCTATCAGTCGCGCCTTTCTTCACCGTGGGCTATCCGGCTAATTCTGCTCAGTTACTGCCTTGGCCTGCTCGCCGCTGCCAGTTGCGGCGGCATCATGGGCACCTTTGTCAGTGAGGTCAACCGCCGCCGTGCCGCCAGTGCTTACCAGGCCGGCTCTCTCGCATTCAGTGCTCTAGCCGTCTTCACCCTCACCGGCCTGGCTGATCGCGTCAGCCTCTCCACGCTGGGCTGGGTGATGGCCGCCTTCATCTTCTTACCCGCACTCGCGGTCTTTGCCCTGCCGGCTACTGACACTCCCAGCGCGCCGGACTTCCAAGCCACCTTCCTCCGCATCGCTCGCGAGCTCAAGGTCACTTTCCTTCGCTGGGATGCCATTCCATACACCCTGCTCGTCACTCTTCCCATGTGCAGCGGAGCCATGATTGGCCTTCTGCCCGCGCTCGCTGTTGACTTCGGCGTCAGCGGCGAACAGGTCGCTTGGCTCAACGGTCTTGCCGGCGCTTTGCTCACCACCCTCGGCACCCTCAGCATTGCGCTCATTCCCGTGCGCATCAGGCCTCCAGTCGCCTTCCTGCTCGCGGGCCTGGCGAATGCGGCCACTCTCGCCATCCTTGCACTCGGTCCACAGCGCCCTGCTGTTTATTTCACAGCAACCATCCTCTACCTCTTCACCGTCGGCGCATGTTGGGCGCTCTTCACCGGCGTCGCGCTCGAGTTCCTCGGTGACTCCGGAAAAAGCGGCGGTGCACGCTACGCCATCATCAATTCCCTCGGCAATCTACCCGTCGCCTACGTGGCCTACGTCGACGGCCGCGGCTATGCCCACTGGGGCCCGCGCGGCATGCCCGCCATCGATGCCATCCTCAGCGCTACTGCCGCTTCACTGCTGCTGATTTATTTCCTTGCGCACCGCGCGCCGCGCCGTGTCGCCGCCGTCTAACCGTCAGAGCAGTTGGAGTCATCCACGCAATTGCACCATTTAAAGTGCAATCCCCCACGCTCTGCCAAACCCATTCTCTGAATCTTCTCCGTCCAGCCACACATGGACGATAAGATAAGGTGCGCTATGAGTCTTCTTCACCAGGATTCAACCGACGAGCTTGACGACGCTGCGCGTGGCGAATCATTCACCCGCGGCACAAGCCACATCGTGATCGCCAGCATCGTCGCCGTCGTTGTCGTCACCATCATCATTGCCGTTTACGTCATCACCGGCCAGAAGAAACCCGCCGCCACCGGCCAGGTTCTGGACGTATGGGTCCATCCCATGGAGGTCACTTCGCCGGCTTACGACGCCAACGGCATGCCTATTCCGCAGGAAACCAACGGCCACGTTCTCGTCTTTGCGCACGTCCGCCTGCACAACCAGAGCAAGATTCCGCTCTTCCTCGTCCACGTGCTGGCCAACGCCACCATGCCCGATGGTATCCACTCCAGCTATGCAGCCTCGTCCTCGAATTACGAGCGCACCTTTCAGGCCTATCCCAGCCTTGCCCAGTGGCACAACCCTCCGCTCGACACGGAGGCCACACTTCAGCCCGGCCAGACCATCGAGGGTACGGTTCTCTGCTCTTTCCAGATGACAAAGGCGCAGTGGGAAACGCGCAAGGGGCTGGACTTTACCTTCTCATTCCGCTATCAGCCCTTGCTTACGCTCGCTCCCACCACGCCTGTCGTCGAGCACTAGGCGCAATGCCTTCGACTACGGGGTCACAGCCGGCGTCGGTGCATTCTTCGGCGTCGACAAATACCCGCTCACCTCGTTCTTTGAGTTGATTGTGTTCACCACAATTTCATAAAGCTCCGGGGTCTTTCCGCTGTAGAACTGTAGTGGCTCGTTCACGTTCCGGTTCTTCTTCTCATAGCGCCGATCGTCGGCAAACACATAGAGCGTGAAGCGGCTGTGTTTCTGGTCAGCCTTGCGCAGTTCCAGGCTCACTGTGCCCACCGGCGTACGTCTGTGCTTGTAAAGGTGGAACTCGTAGTAGTTCCTGTCGCCCCGGTGCTTCAGCAGTTCGAGCTCACTGTGGTTGCGGGCAATCAGGCCGCTCTGCTGGCCCATGTCGCCCTGCATGCTCTGCAACTGGCTCAGTGCCGTGGCCACCTGCGTCTGCGTCTTGCCCAGGTCGGTCCGCACTCCGCCCACGTCCGTCTTCACGTTGGAAACGTCGCTGGCCACCTGGTTCACCTGCTGCGCCGTCTGCTTCTGCGCAGCTTCCAGCCGCTTCGCATTCGCATTTTCCCGCGCAATAATCTGCTGCGCGCGCTGGTCCATCTGCTGTTGTGACATGCCCAGTTTTTTGCCCAGTTCCTCGGTGGCCACGCTCAGTCGCGCGTTGGTCTCGCGCAGCTCCGCCTGCAACTTCGCGTTCTGCTGGTTCGCCTCGGTCATCGCCGCTTCCTGGTGCGCCAGCCGCCCGCTCAGCGTATACGCCCACACCAGTCCACCCAGCCCTGCCAGCATTGCAATCGCCAGCATTGCAAGAAACGCACCCGAATACGACCTCGGAGGATTCTCAAGTTCGCTCATTCCGTCCCCTTTCTTCCTTCCCCACAGCCTGGCGCGCATTCGCTCCGCCGCCACCCGCCGCGCACTGCACTGCTCGGGATTCTACCCCGGAATCATCCTTCTGCGCAGTCCCTCCTGCGGTCCCGCGTCCCGCTTGCTGCACTCCCCACCGTGACAACCCTTAAACCAAAGCGCTATAAAGAATCTACTGCTCTGGTTTCCGCCCCACCGCAGCCTGTCGCGCGGGCATTCTTACTTTCATACGAACCAACTACGCACTCAAAAGGGAGATTTAAAAGCCTATGTCCACTGCGGTCGCTGGAAAGGGTCTTGAAGGCATTGTGGCTGCCAACTCCGGCATCTGCTGGATTGATGGAGAAGCCGGCGTCCTCGCTTATCGCGGCATCGACATCCACGAGCTCGCACAGAACTCCACCTTCGAGGAAACCACTTACCTCCTCTGGAACGGCCGCCTGCCCAATCGCGATGAACTGCGCGCTTTTGAGGCCCAGCTCGCCCAGGCCCGCCAGCTCGATCCCCGCATCCTGGACCTGCTGCGCAGTTTTCCCGCCTCGGCCTCGCCCATGGAGGTCCTCCGCACTGCCGTCTCCGCGCTCAGCTTTTATGACGCGGACGAAAAGGACAACACCCACGACGCCAACGTGCGTAAGGCCTTCAATCTCACCGCCCAAATAGCTATGATCGTGGCCATCTACGACCGCATCCGCAAAGGCAAGGAGATTGTCTCGCCCGACCGCTCACTCTCCCACGCCGCCAACTTCCTCTGGATGCTCAACGGCAAAAAGCCCAGCGAAACCGCCTCACGAACTCTCGATATCGCACTCATCCTTCACGCCGACCACGAGTTCAACGCCTCCACCTTCGCCGCCCGCGTCATCGCCGCCACACTCTCTGACATTCATTCCGCCATCACCGGCGCCATCGGCGCGCTCAAAGGCCCCCTCCACGGCGGAGCCAATGAGGCAGTCATGCGCATGCTCATCGCCATTGACAAGGCCGGCGAAGACCCCGCCGAGCACGTCCGCTCCATGCTCGCGAACAAGCAGAAAGTCTCCGGCTTCGGCCATCGTGTCTACAAGACCGAAGATCCCCGCGCCACCCACCTGCGCAAAATGAGCGAGCAGCTCGGCCACGACG
>JAJXXG010000499.1 GCA_021781255.1 Acidobacteriota bacterium | reverse complement strand
CAAAACCGCGTTGGACAAGCATCCCCGGTTGAAGCTCTACCACGTTTCCGTACCCATAGACCTGTCGGATGCCAGACTCGAGGGGCAAACGAGCGCTTACAAAAAGTGGCTCGGTCACGTGACGAATGGTCTGGTTGGGCCACTGAAAGGGGTATGACAGTCGAGTTTGTATGGTGGGGCAGTCACGAGATGCTCGATAGACTTGCCCAGACATCCAATGCAGGTCTTGCAAGGTTTTGGTTCGATGCATCGGTATTCGATTCGAGTTGGTTCGAAAAGAGGCTTCAAGAAGCTATCGATACCGCTGGTCCGCGCTATACCCCGGAGGTCAACGTCGACCTGCCGATCATCCAGGAATTCGATGCTTTCGGTAGAACGTCTGCGTGGGTTAAGCGGCTCAAGAGGTACGCGGCGGATATCAGTCTGGCCATCTGTGGCAAGTGTGGCCGGTCTGCACACGCATTATCAAGGCCGAAACTCGTCGCCTGGCTATCACTGCTCGGGCAAAGATATCGTCCGGGGACAAGGCATTTACTGCCTCAACGTCGGTGCCATCCAGATCGACCATGCGGTGACGGAAGTTTTTCTCAGGGCGTTGACGCCGGCTGCGGTAGAAGCTACCGAACAGGCGATGCGGCAACTGGAAGCCGATCACGATGCCGCGCTCAGCCAGTGGCGGCTTGCCGTGGAACGTGCGCGCTACGAAGCGGAACGCGCCGAGCGCCAGTATCGCGCCGTGGAGCCGGAGAACCGGCTGATAGCGCGCGGACTGGAGACCGAGTGGGAGAAACGGCTGCGCGATCTGGCAGCTGCTGAAGCCGAACTGGAGCGCCGGCAACAACAACGTCCACGTACACTCAACCCGGAAGAAAACAACAGACTCCGTGCTCTGGGCTCTGATCTCCGCAAGGTCTGGTCGGCACCCACCACTACGGATCGAGATCGCAAAGAACTCTTGCGTACGCTTCTGGAAGAAGTAATCGTAGCTGTTTATCGTCCCGAACATCGGGCCCATCTGACGCTGCGCTGGCGCGGCGGCGAACTGGCCGAGATCGATCTTCCCCTGCCACGCTCTCAGCCGCGCGGCCGTCGCACAAGTGAAGACACACTCTCGCTGCTTCCCCGCCTGGCGGCGCTCTATTCCGATGAGGTCATCGCCGGCATCCTGAATCGTCAGGGGCGTAAGACGGCCAGCGGGGAACGCTTTACCGCCAATCAAGTCGGCAGTTTGCGCCGCTACCGCGGCATCCCACGTTTTCAGCCATCCGCTGAGCCTCCGCAGGGCGAAGTTGTCTCCATCCACAAGGCCGCGCAAATCCTTGGCATGAACACTTCTACCATCCATCGCTGGCTGGCTGAAGGCTTCATCGCCGGTGAACAGGTTACTCCTGGCGCGCCGTGGCAGATCCGTATCACCGAACAACTACGAGCACGCATCGCTCCCCAGGCTCCACCGGAGTATCTGCCTATGCTGGAGACAACCATGAAACTGGGCGTCTCGCGTCAGACCGTGTTGCAACGTGTAAAGCGCGGCGAACTTGAAGCCATCCTTGTCACCAGTGGACGCCGCAAAGGCTTGAGAATCAAAGTCGTAGACGATCAACCCAGACTGTTTCGAGCTACTTCATGAATATGGGGGCAGTATGAAGTACGATCCAAAAATTTCTCCAAGTCGAGATCGACGGTCCATCGCCTGCCTTCGGCAACATACCCTCGTGCGGCTTTCACCGCCTGATGGGCGTTGCGTCCGGGACGAAAACCGTAGCTCGATCGAGAGAACCCGGGATCGAACAGGGGTTGCAGTATCTGATGAAGTGCCTGTTGGATCAGGCGATCCAGCGTAGAAGGGATGCCCAAGATGCGAACCCCGCCTTGCGGCTTCGGTATTTCCATCTTACGCACTGCTCCCGGCATGTACTCGCCCGCCAACGGAACCTGTTTTATCTTCGCCCAGTGCGCCACCAGCCAGGGCTTCAACTCCAGAACCGTGAGCCCATCGACTCCCGGCGCTCCTTTGTTTTCCACCACCCGCTGATAGGCGCGCATCATGTTGCTGCGTTCCAGCGCAGCTTCCAAAAGTCCCTGCGCTGCTTCCGGTTTCGTCTCTCCACCAGTCGCAGTACGAGCCTCCGCACCAATCGCGGCCTTCGACAGGTTCCGCCCGTCTACCTCCGCGCCGGCCTTACTTGCGTAAGCTTCTGCTTCTCTGACTCGCATCGAGATCTGCTGTCCTACTCCCGTGTTTCACGTTTGGCCCTTCACTCCGTTTGCGTGGAGCTATTATGGCCGCTGCTGACTTCTGGTGGCTCTTCCCATCACCTCACGATGACAGTAGCCCAGAGGCAAACCACCAGACCTCCCCGGGTATAACGCACTCACCTTCACGCTTATCTCTGTCGGATCTACGCCGCAACGTTCCGTGCAAGTATCGGGCTTTGCAAAGATTGGCCTGCTCACCCCGCTGCGTCGCCTCTATCCGCTGGCTGTTCGTCAGAGCAGCGCTTTGCCTACGGCTTCCTCCGGATCCCACCTCACAATGGGCACCCTTGCCGTTCGGCTAACACTTCCCCTTGCCGGGTGTGTAGAGGACTTTCACCTCCTAATTCCTGTACTGTCCTAGTTTGGAAGCCACCAACTGACGCGCCGAACAGACGATTCGCCCCATGTTGGTCGTCCGCAAGGTGTGGGGCGGCAATCGCACCCCGGCTGGAGCGCACACGCAATGCGTCCTGCTCAGTGTTCTCCAAACCTGCCGCCAACAACATCGCTCTGCCCTCCCCTTGCTGGACCATTTGCTCTGCTCGCCACAGCCACATGCCCTCAACCTAGATTCGTCCCGTTCGCGCTAAACGAATACGAACTGAACTGATCGGCTGCATTGGAAATCTCGGAGCTGCCTCTACCGCCTTTGGGGCGCTATCTTGAAATGCAATTCCTTGTCGCAATCGTTACCCGACCTAACTACCTACCGAAGAGTTATTGCATCAGCTTCCTCGCTAGGGCATAAAACGGCTTTGCCTTGGCGCCAAGAACCCAGTCGATGAGAAACAACGTGCGCGGAAACGGGTGTGCAAAGAGGTTAAGCTTCTTCAATTCGTCACGAAGTTCCGATAGCTTGCTGCGGTCACTTCCGGCCATCATCTCAAATACATGAAATGACTGCCTTACTTCCAGTTCGGTCTTGATGCTGGCGCATAGATCAATCCCGTAACGGCCGCCCACATCATCTGCAATTTTGAGCACCGATGCCCACATTTTGGCGCGGCCCTTTGGAGTATAGGAGCCGGGAACATGAATCTCCTTTTCCATTTTCGCTGAACCGAAAAGTGGTGGATTGCCTCCCCTTCCGCCAACTATAGGTTCAGCAATATACCCAATTCCGCTCTCACAAAAACATACCGATGCCAGGTAGATCTGATAGTAGAGTGTGCCATCGTAGCGGTCTGTGGCAATCTTTGCTGCCCACTCCCTGGCAACAATTAAGCCGCCCACAAAGCCGCAACTCCGGAAAATCATCTTCGGGGAACTGTTATCAGAAGTGAAGACTGTATCCTTCGATGAAATACTGCTCACTCCTATGGGTTTCTTGATGTCCTTATAGAAGCGCACAAAGGAACGTGAAACAACTGTGACTTTCTCGTTTGCTAAAAGGAAACGCTCGGCTGTCTCGACACACCTCTCCAAAAGGAGATCGTCATTGCCAAGAAGCATTACCCAGGGTGAACGAGAGACTGCAATCACCTTTCTCAGATTTTCATCGTACCCCAGGTTCCGCTCGTTTTCCTGATAATTAACGACACAGCTTTCTGCTATGAACCGTTCACGCCACTTTTCCACAATCGAACGTATGGACACCCGCTCAGCGGAGTTATCCTCGCAAATCGTGATCTCGGCCGGAAGGACGGTCTGGTTAAAGATCGATTCGAGTAATTCTTGTAATTCGCAGCAGCGAGAATACGCAGGGATTCCCACGCTGATACCGAAGGTGCGGCGAGAGCTTGACTCGTTGTGCATCACACTCATGGTCCTTGTTAAATTCATCAAAATCATGCGGCTCGGCTCAGGGCAGGAAGTCTTCGCCACGTGTGATTCACCCCGCGACACGAGCCGATTAATATTTCGGGGCCATATGGCAGACGCACATCGGTGGTGGAGACGTTCCACACCAGTTGCTCTTTAACCTTTCGTACTATTGGTCTGCGGGTACTTAGAACCACCTACAACCGATTCTATGCTGAGATTATTCCAATTCAACTGTTCCACTTCTTTGGTTTTACGGCCGAGGAACTCGCTATGACAATAGAGTCCTCTGACGGGCTTGAATCGCAGATTCTTGTCTGCGAGTGCGGAAAACCTTCCAACAATGGGGTTCGATACTCCAGCTTCGATGCATTCAAATCCCAAGGCCGGCGAAAAAAGCACTCGCAACGCCATGTCACTAAACTGGAAGAAATGCCAAGGGCGCTCATGGGAGCCATGGGAAAGGTGTGTTTCAACAAAGACCAGTCCACCCAGTTTCAAGAGTGTGGCCATCTCGGTAGCTACTACCCAGGGCATGGCAAGATGCTCAAACACTGCACTCGAATAAATGATATCGAATCTTTGGTCGCCAAAATATGACGACAATTGATGGGCGTCGCCCACAACATCGACATTAGGCCCCGCGTAAAAGTCGAAACCCACATACTCGGCATTCGAAAACCTCTTGCGCGCATCGGATCTTCCAGTAACTTCACGGCTTCCAACCTCGAGAATCCGAACCCCCTTGTGGTTCCCTACGTGAGCAAGGTAGTCCAGATATCCTAAATGCCCCGTTAGTGTGGAAAACGGGACCGAGGGGTCAAGGTATTTATGGTCGCCAAAAGACCCGACTAAACCTCTCAGACTCTGATAGCCAACAATGAAAGCTTGCCTCGCAATGTTCTTAATTGTATTCAAGGCGTGCTCACTCCTTTCATTGTTAAGAACTCGTTGAAATTCGCCTGATTGCGGCGTCTTTCCGGGCGATTTTCATTTCTTGCCGTTCAATATCTGTTTGAAACGCGGTTCTGGATGGTGTTCATCGGACTTTGGGAGCCTCAGGGAACATCCCCGAGGCCTGTAATTGACGCTCAGGCGCACGGCTCCTGGACAATCTCCGGTGGTTGAGCCATCAATCGTGCTAGTGGCCAGTCGCAGTGAATTCATTACCACGGATGCGGCGTTTGGGATCTGAGTACTTCCACTGAATTGGTTTGGCGTTTGCCGAGTAAGCTTTGATGTATCGTTTGATCTTGCGTGCCAGGTCAGGGACAGAGGTGAAAACGCCGCGAGCAATGATGTCGCGCTCGATCTTGCCAAACCAAAGTTCCACTTGGTTCAGTCATGAAGAGTATGTCGGTGTGACGTGGAACTGCACCCGAGGGTTTTTCTGAAGAAATTCGTCGACCAGGCGGGTCTTGTGGGCGGAGAGATTATCGAGAATGATGTGAATCTGCTGCCTGGCTGGGCAATGAGCGACAACTTCTTCGAGAAATGCCACGAAATCCTGACTGGTGTGGCGTGCCGTGGTCTTGCCGTGCACGCGACCCGTGGCAGTTTCCAGGGCAGCGCAGAGCGACAGCGTTCCGTGGCGATAGTACTCGAAACCGTGGCGCTTGATTCGTCCCAGGGAGAGCGGCAATACGGGATCGAGGCGATCCAGAGCCTGAATCGCGGTCTTCTCATCCACGCAGAACACAGCGGCGTGCTCGGGCGGATTCAAATATAGGCCTATGATGTCGGCCGCCTTGGCCTCAAAAATCGGGATCGTTGCTGCCCTCTCCAGACCTCGAAGCTTGACCTGGCGCAACGAACCGGTTTGCTTAAGCCAGCCAAAATCTTTTTCGACCAGCCATCTCCGGCTGAGGCTAAGAGCCTGTTTACGATCTTTGGACAGGGGATGTGGTGAGACTCCAGGCAGTTATGACCTGCCCCGTCTTTCTCAGCCAGCCATAGCTGGAGTTTCTCGGTTTAGGTTTGTGGGCGAGTATATCTCGCCGTCGTAGTCGGGGCTGTGGAGATGTGGGAAGCGTTCTTTGCTTTCCACATCTCCATAGCCCAAGGTTTGCCTGAACTCAGCAGGCGTCCTGTATGCGAGCGAGCTGTGCGGGCGCTCGCAGTTGTATTCCTGCCGATAGTTGTCCAAGGTCCGCCGCACGTCGTTCAGTGTGCGGAACCAGCTTACGTTCAAGCACTCGTCGCGCAGACGACCGTGGAAGCTCTCCACATGACCGTTCTGCATGGGACGCCCAGGTTGGATGTGCACCAGGTTGATCTTGCGTTCCTCCGCCCAGCCCAGCATGCGACGGGAGGTAAACTCCGGGCCGTTATCCGATCGCACGTTCTCCGGCTGCCCGCGCTCTTCGATCAGCCGATCCGGAGTTCGCGTGACACGCCCGCTGCCAAGGCTTGTATCCGCTTCAAGTGCCAGACACTCGCGCGTGAACGCATCGACCACGCTGAGGATGCGCACCATGCGCCCGTTGGCCAGCCCATCGACGATGAAGTCCATGGCCCACTCCTGGTTGGCGCGGATCAACCGCGGCTCGGCAACGCGCTCGCGCACCAGCCGCTTGCGCCGGCGCCGGCGCACTGCCAGCCCTTCTTCCGCATACAGCCGGTAGACTCGTTTCACGTTCACTGCCTGACCGCGGCGTTCCAGCACCGCATGCAATCGCCGGTAGCCGTAGCGCGGCTTCTGCCTGGCCAGCTTCACCAGTTCGTCCCGCAGCTCCGCGTTCCGATCCGGCTTCGGCTCATACCGATAGCTCGCTCGATCCACACCCAACAGCTTGCAAGCCCTGCGTTCGCTCACGCCATGCTCGGCCTGTGCGAACGCAACGTCTTCTCTCAGGCCGGCAAGCTCCAGCCGTTTTTTCGAATCACCGACTTGAGCACTTCCCGGTCAAGGCTGAGATCGGCTACCAAGGACTTCAGCCGCCGGTTCTCATCTTCCATCTGGCGCAGCCGTTGCGCCTCGCTCACGTCCATGCCGCCATACTTCGACTTCCACCCGTAGAACGTGGCCGCGCTGATCCCATGCTCCCGGCAAAGATCCGCCGTCTTCACCCCAGCCTCGTGCTGCTTCACAATCCCGATGATCTGCTCTTCCGTAAACCGGCTCTTCTTCATCCCAGTCCTCTCCTTCACATTACGAGAGAACTCCAGTTTTCAATGGCTGAGTTTTTCAGGGGCAGGTCAGTTATAT
>JAJXXG010000355.1 GCA_021781255.1 Acidobacteriota bacterium | reverse complement strand
CGCTTGCCATTTGCTACCAGAATGAGCGCATGAAGCTCGAAGCCGAAGATCTGATCAAGGACCTGCCCGGCGCCAGCGGCTTCCAGTGCGACGTCTCGACTGACAGCGAAATCGATGCCCTCTTTGCCGCGCTCAAGCAGAAGTACGGCAAGCTGGACGTGCTGGTTCATGCGGTCGCCTTCGCGCCTGCCGCGGACATGCACGCCGAGTTCATCAACACCAGCCGTGACGGTTTCCGCATCGCCATGGACGTGAGCGTTTACTCGCTGATCGCCGTCAGCCGCGGCGCCGCGGAGATGATGACCGATGGTGGCAGCATCATGACGTTGAGCTATTACGCCGCGGAAAAGGTCGTCCCCAACTACAACGTGATGGCCGTGGCCAAAGCCGGCCTGGAATCTACGGTGCGTTACCTGGCGTGGAATCTTGGCGCGAAAAACATCCGCGTGAACGCCATCTCCGCCGGACCCATCAAGACTCTTGCCGCGCGCGGCGTGGGCGACCTGACGGTGATGATGAGGACACACGCCGACCGCGCCCCGCTGCACCGCAACGTGGATCAGCTCGAGGTAGGCGGCGCGGCGCTGTTTCTGGCCAGCGATCTGTCGAGCGCCATCACCGGTGAAGTGATGTATGTGGATTGCGGTTACAACGTGATGGGCTTCTAAAGGCACACGGACGCGCAATCTATTCGTGTGAAGACTGCACTTTGCCTCAGCCGCGGAGGATTGGCCGCCGGGATCGGCACACCATGTACATTCGACAGTTTTCTGCGTGATTCCTATTGCAGTGGAGTGCGTTACATAAGGCAAGGCGCGAAATGCGCTCAACGAGTGAAAATGCCCCGCCAGCGAACTCCGTTTGGCTATTGAACAAATTGGCAAATGATAACGGGCAACAGCTTCGCCTTGCACGCGGCACTCGCCTGTACTATTGACCTGCGTTCAGCCTCTGGCGCGTCAATCTCTCGATCTCCTTGTACATCTCTTCCTTCGTGGAGGCGTTTCGCACTGCATTTTCCAGCTCCCGCAGTTTTGCGCCAACCAGAAACCGGTACCAGAAGCCCTGCAGAGCGTGATACACAAATCCCGCTCTCCCGTCGAGAAAGCCGAGCAACAGTACATACCGGTAGAAAAAATATGCGGTCGACGATATTTCAAATGGAATGCGGTTGTACACCATCTCTTTCAATATGCGTTTGACTTGCGCCTGTCGCGTGGTTGCTTTGGAGGTGAGTGTAGATTGGCTTCCGAACAGTTGCATCCTCTGGTTGAGCACATCCAGTGCTTCACGGCTTGCATAGCGATTGTGCTTTTCAGTGAAGAAGGTCAAGTCGAACAGGCTATGATCCGCAAACCCTCCTGCAAAATCCTCAGTGCGGCCTTCGGTGAGGTACATATGCTCATCCATCCAGCGATCTTCAACCCGTGCCTTCCCACGGCGCCAAATGCGCAGCAGCTTAAGTGGGTATCTTCCGCCAAAACGAATGAACTTACCCTGAAAGATCGTCTTTCGATTGAGGTTGATTCCCGTCACAGCGTCTGGCAGGTTCGGCAGCCTCATCACAATTTCCTCTGCCAGATCCTGTTCGACGATTTCATCAGCGTCCAGGCGCATCACCCAATCCGTCCTGATCGGTGCATTTTCAATCGCCCATTCCATCTGCTTCGCTTGATTCGTAAATTTGTGCTCCAGTACTATCGCGCCGTGCGCCCGCGCAATTTCCGCGGTTGTATCCGTCGAAAAGGAGTCAACTACAAATATCTGGCGCGCGAACCCTGAAATATGACTCAATGCACGCGGGAGGTGGACGGATTCGTTATAGGTCAAGATCAATACCGCTATGCTGACTTGCTCGCCCATGAATCACCTGCTATACGTTCGATAGAGTCGATCTGCCAAGCAGCAGCTCAACAGGGTTGCGCATTGTCACTTCTGCATTGCGCGTCTCCACCTGACTATTCCGTAGTCATTTACGGAGCGATGGCGCGAAGCAAATAACGTGCGGCAACTTTTGCGTCAAAATATTGCAAAAAACCCTCGCGCGCGCGAGTTCGCGTCCGGGCACGATTTTCATCGGAGAGAGCAAACCAGCCCTGCAGCAGGTGCACTGTACCCTCCAGCGTATCCGGCTTCACAATGCCCGCCTGCGCAGCAACAACCTCGCGCCAGATGTTTACCTTATCGCTAATCAGGACAGGGGTTCCGCAGGCCATCGCTTCTGCCACCACGATGCCGAAGTTCTCATGATGCGATGGCAGAATAAACGCCTCCGCAGCGCGCAAGGCGCCCCACTTGCACGCCCCCGTCAGCATGCCCGGCCAATGAACACGCTCGTCAATGCCTAGCTTCTTTGCGATCGCCTTCAGTTCGGTGACCCATCCAACCTGATCCGGACCGGCAATTACCAGATCAACATCCGGCGGCAGCGCAGCCAGGCGCAGCGCAAAGGCATCAAGCAAAAGGTTGCAACCCTTGATCACATGAATACGCCCCATGAACAGCAGATAGCGCCGTCCACGCAACGCGGGACATGCTTCAAGGAACGCTGCCTTGTCCTGCATGGCATCGCTCATTGGATCGGCAGCGCCGAGCGGAACCACCGCCTCCTGAAAGCTGTGCCATGGGAATGCATTGTAGGACCGCGCCTGCTCTTCCACCGATGTAAACAGCACGGCTCTTGCATCCCTTAAGACATGCCCCTCCGCAAGCCACCAGTACATACTCTTCGCGAAATGCTTAAGCGGGTACTCCTTGCGAAACCAGGGATCCATCATGCCATGCGCATAAATATAGTACGGAGTTTTCCCCCCACGCAGGCCCAGCCATGCGCCGATGGAGGAGTAGTTCCACAGGCCGTGCAGCAAAACAACATCAAACCTGCCCGCCTCCCGGCGAATCCAGTGCGTGAGGCGAGGGTTAAAGCCGTACTTGCCTATGCCCCGCCCTGCGGCGATCAGCGGAAAAGGAAACCCCCGCCCAACGATATCGGCTGGGGCTTCCAGGCTCACGATCTCGACCTGATGACCTTCGCGAACCCATTCTTCCCCGCTGCGAAGCGCGCACTCGATCGGCCCGCCCGATCGCGGGTCGGTCGATCCAATCACTTGCAGAATTCTCACTGAAGCCGGCTCCTTGCATGCCGCGCGACCTTCGCCCGAGGCTTACTAAGGCTTCGCGTCATAATAAACTGTCGTATTTATCTTCGAGACGGCATGAGGGTGTAGTTCCATTCCCCGTGAAAGCCGGATCGTTTCAGATTCAGTGAGGCCAGTTCTGCGTCGCTGACCTGTGTTCCTGTGGGATAGCGCCTCGGGTCCAGTTCGGCGCGGATTTTCAAACCCCGCTTGGGCGGTTGTATTGGCGATCAATTGGATGATGACTTCATGACTGACCAGAGGCCGTCCCCGCCAGTTCTGGGTGATGTGGCAGAACATGCGATGTCCAATCTTGTTCCACTTGCTGGTTCCCGGCGGAAGATGGCATACCCGAACCGGAATGCCCAAGCGTATGGCCAGGTTCTGCAGAGACACCTTCCCTAAGCGCGAGCGGCTTCCGTTGTTGCCGCCTCCGTCGGCGGTGATCAACAGTTCCCTGGCGTTGCGATATCGCCTAGACCCCATCTTCTTCCACTAGTGATGGATCGCCTGCGCGGCAATCCGCGCCGTATCATGATCGAGACCCACACTGACCCAGCCTTCGTTTTGACTTAGGTCAAACACGCCGTAGGGGATGGCTTTGCCCAAATTCTTATCCACAAAATCGTGCACTTGCACCTGCTTCGGCCTGCCCGCAGGCTACCACTCACGCCCGCCGTTCTTGAACGGGCCCACCAGTTCCTTATTCTTCGTGTCCACCGAAATGACGGGTTGACCTCGCTGCTGAAAGCACTTCACGGTGGCAATTATAAACTCGAACTGGGCATTGCGGTCCGGATGCGATGCTCCTTCTTTCGTCTTGCGAATGCTCTGCAAACTGCAGCCGTCCGCGTTCAGCTGCCGCCCTACCGTTCGGGGACTGACCGGATGTCCCATCGGGCTCAACTCTTCCGCCAGATTGGTTGTGCTCTTGCAGGTCCAGCGCAACGGCGAGCGGGGATCGCCCCGCGTCAGCGGCTCGACCAGCCATGCCACGCTCGCTGTCGATGCCCTCGAAGTACCCGATCAGCAACGACCGGAAGTAAATTCCCCGCGCCAGACCCAGCCGGCCCATGCGCGGCGCATAGAACTTCCGGCAATGCCCTTCCACAAACCGGTCGAACTTCTTCCCGTCCAGAAGCTCGTTCAGACGCTCGTAGAACGGATGACCCGGAGACCGCGCCAATTCCACGTTTGCGATCCAGATCTCTTCTTGCTGCTCCTGTGCCTGTCGTGTCCCCATCCCCATCCCGCGATTCTAAAAACAAAGCTTGCGGATTCTCCACAAAATGCCTGCCCGCGAACCCCTGCTTGCACCACAGGCTGTTAGATCTGCAAACCCGAAACTACTTTAGCTTGCGGTAGAGCGCTGCATATTGCGCCGCTATTTCAGTTGCCTGGAACCGCTTTGCATTTTCAAACCCACGCACCACAAGGCAATCGCGGTAGTCCGCGTCACCGATGACGCGCAGGATGCCCTCCCGAATCGATGATGTGTCAAATGGGTCCACTAAACAGGCTGCCGATCCAGCAACCTCGGGCATAGGTGCAAGATTGCTGGTGACCACCGGGCGCCCCGTCGCATTCGCTTCCAAAATCGGCATGCCGAACCCTTCGTACGTTGACACGAAGACCAACAAATCGCACTCCCGGTATTTCTGGATCATCTCCTGGTCGGACAGGTCCCATTGCTCGGTGTAGGAAACCTCATTGCGGCTCAATACCTGGCGCTGCCGCTCGCTCAATCGTCCCACGATGTCCAGCCTGCAAGGAACTCCGCGAAGAGACTCCGCAACCCGGCAGACGTTCTTGTTGTGCTCCCCGGTGCCTACTTGCAGAATTATGGGCGAGCTTGAATTGAACGGCTTTGGGAACGGTGTGAATCCTTGTGGGACAGGGTCCGGAATCACGCTAACAATATTGGGGTTACACCCGGTGTAGTGCAGCAATTCGTCGCGGGTGAACTCCGAAATGACGGTCACGGCCGCCACCCGCCTCACTGGCATCCAGAACAAGAACCACAGTAGAAAAAGGCGGTTCAACCCCTTCTTCAATCGCAGCCCACCGCAGTCATGGACCGTGAGGATGGTTTTCCGCTTACTGAGCACCATCGCCAAGTAGTGAACGTCCCCGACAATGTGATTGACGTCGCGCTGGTGAAGCGGCGCTTCCATTAAATTCAACAACCTGCGTAAAAACCGACGGCTCACGAACCTGCAAAGCCGAATCTCGGAATCGATGTCGGAAGGCAATGCGTCCCGAACCGCATGAAACACCCGCTCCAGACTGAAGGCACCGCATGGCTTACGCTGATAAAATTGCACTCGCATGTCAACCGCGTCCTTTGGGAGGGTAAAGGGGCGCGGCCTTAAGTTGATCCGCTCTGCCATGCGCGCTAGGCTGAATTGATGTAAAGGTATAGAAGATAAGATAAAAGCAATAAGAAGTCAGTAGATGCCTTGTAGCAGACAAGATCCCCAGGACCATGTCCGTCTCTACATTCGCAACCACGCTCCATATCCAAACGATCCACATCCAAGCGAAGACCGATCCTTGAGTGACCGCAAATCGGCTCAACGCGGCAAAAAGTGCGCCGAAGCATAGTAACAGAGTAAATACCCCAACAATTCCAGCATCTGCGTAGAAAAACAACGCCGGGTTGGGCGAGGCATCTACCTCCGTAAGTCCAAGGGCCCGCTCGATCAGAATTTGGCTTGACTCCACTTTAGGCTTGGAGGTCCAAAACAAACGCGGAATAAACATGTATAAAGAGTTTAATTCGATTTGTCCATATAGGTGGGGCTTTCCCCTGTCAAATGCATCAATAATCTCAGTCAAAAATCCCATTGGATCGGCTGCACGTGCGGCCGTCGCGTTCTTTGCAACTGCACTGCCCGAGCCGAGGAATAATTGGAGTCCTGCCCCCATCGATGCGGCGGATTGAACAAGCTGGTTCTCGGCGCCCGGTATCGAATAAGTCACAGCTACTCTTGTTCCTTCCACTGCTACCATTCCGAAGACTGCAACGATCGTTGCAAGGATCAGGTGTCGCCACCGAATCTTGAGTGTACCGGCAGTCTGCATTGCAGCAGCCAAGAAGACCATTGCCAACAACGAGTTACGGAATTCGGAAGCCAGTATCTCAGTGACCACAAAAGCGGTGGTGTACGTATACGCAAAGTAGCGGGAAAGATTCGCGACACGCCGATCTCGAGATGCCGTTATAAGGCCAGAAAGTAAAATGACGGGAAATTCAAAAGGACCGCAGAAGTTCTGCAGGATAGAATCGGCAGGCGTAAGTGCTTGCTCGTAATAATGAGCGTGGGTATAAAATTGCCCGATTGAAAGGCGCCACCAGAAGTGCACCACAACGCATAGCGCCCCAAAAATACAAAGCTTGAGAAGTGCCCACGATTGTCGGCGTTCAAATTGAGGCGCTCTGGCCAAAACATGCGCACGCCTTTCCACTAAGCTCATGCCGATGTACCATCCCGCGTATGCCACGATCACGATTACCGCTAAGAGAAGATCGTGATCCTGCGACCTTGACCGGTCGGTTGCGTAAAACCACAATTCAGTAGCATAAAAAAGAGCGAAGAACAACCCATACAGACGCTTGGGAGCGGTTAGGCGAAGATCGATTAAATCTCTCCCAGCCGTAAGCCCACTGAATGAGAACATCGCAATGAGAGAAGCTGCAATCAAGCAGAGATGAGCAGAACTTCTGGTATCTTGAAAAATGTCCAGCATCACCCCGAGAAATAAGATTAGCAACAATGCCCATGTCGTGGCGTATTCGTGCCCATTGCGCCGTTCGACAGGCGACCATGGTTTAGCCAAACTGCTAATCGTAGGTGACCGGCTACTCATAGCTTTAACTGGAGACCAAGAACTCATTGCGAATCCGCGAGGTAATTCCGTCTTTGTAATCCTTCAGTGCTCCAGAGCTAAGCAGAAGCTGCTGCGGAATGGGATATCCTCTTTCGCTTCCGGAAAGCGTATCGATCAACAACTGTAGACGCAGCCGATAGGTGTGCTCGGAGTGCGCCTTGCGCATCCCCGCCTCTGCAATGGCAACCCGCTCGGCCTCG
>JAJXXG010000562.1 GCA_021781255.1 Acidobacteriota bacterium | reverse complement strand
CTCTCTGGCGACCGTGATGCGGAGGTGCAACACCTGGCAAGGATTGTGGGCATCGGCGATGTGCGCGCAAGCCTGGAACCGGAAGAGAAGCTGCAGATTGTGCGGACGGAGACGGAGAAGGCGCCGACGCTTTTCCTTGGCGACGGGATTAATGATGCTCCGGCGATGATGGCCGCCACGGTTGGTGTGGCCTTTGGGCAAAATAGCGATATTACTTCGGAGGCAGCAGGAGCGGTGATTATGGAGCCGACGCTCGAGCGCGTAAATGATCTGCTGCATATCGGCAGGCGCATGCGGAGAATCGCGCTTGAGAGCGCGGTGGGAGGAATGGCGCTGAGCTCGCTTGGAATGGTGGCGGCTGCGCTGGGTTATCTGCCGCCGCTGCAGGGCGCCATTGGCCAGGAGGTGATTGACCTGCTGGCGGTGCTGAATGCCGTGCGTGCCTCGATTCCGACGCGTGACGCGCGGGACTTTTAGGGAATTTTTGGGGCGCGAACGGCCTATTTGCGCGTGAGTGCGCGGATGCGGTCAGCCTCATGCGGCCATTTGGCGATGAGTTCATCGGCCGGCAGACTGCGGTAGTCGTCAAAGTCAAAGCCTGGAGTGACAGTGCATCCCAGGAGGGCCACTTTGCCGTCGCCGATGAGACGCGTACCCTGCCAGACGCCTGCGGGAACGACGAGCTGGACGCTCTGCCCGGCCTTCAAATCCGGTCCAAGAGTGAAGCGCGCGGAGCCGCCACCGGGGAGAAGCTGGAGCATTTCGACGGGGTCGCCGAGGTAGAAGTGGAAGATCTCGTCTGAGGTGAGTACGTGCATCTCAGAGAAAGTTCCAGTTTCCAGCAGGTAGTAGATTGCGGTTCCGGCGGGACGCACGCCGCGGGCCAGACTCACGGCTGTGGCGGATGTATAGGTACGGCGGAAGGAGCCACCCTCAACGGGATGCGGCTCAAGCGCAAGAAGGGATTTGATTTCGTCGGCAGTCATCGGAGTCGATGGTAGCAGCGCGGGCACAGTAAAATAGAAATATGAAAGTGGAAATGTACACGGCGGCCTGGTGCAGGGACTGCCGCGCGGCCAAGCAGTTTCTGGAAACTCACGGGATTGCATATACCGAAATCAACGTGGATGAGGACGCGGCTGCCTCGGCGGAGGTGTTGCGTCGTGTGGGGAAACGGGCGATTCCGCAGCTTGTGATTGACGGGGAGTGGTTTCAGCCATACAGGCCGGGACGTGGGCTCCTTTACGATGAGCTGCACGCAAGGCTGCGGATTCCCCGCAGCTGATTCAGTATTTCCTCGTACAATTTAGGGTTGGCGCGGGCCGCGAAAAGTGGTTCTTCACAGGAGTGTGCACTTGATTGAACGATACACACGCCCAGAGATGGGCCGCATCTGGACGGAAGAGAACAAGTATCGCTGCTGGCTGCGCGTAGAGCAGGCAGCAAGCGCTGTGCTGGCTGAGGACGGTGTGATTCCAGATGCTGCGGCGAAGGCGATTGGGGAGAAGGCCGGCTTTCGCGTAGACGATATTCGCGCGATTGAGGCCGAAGTGAAGCACGACGTGATTGCCTTCACGACGGCCGTGGCCCAGAGCCTGAAGGAGCAGGGACTGGGCGAGGAGTCGCGCTGGCTGCATTACGGGCTCACGTCGAATGACGTGGTGGACACGGCACAGGCACTGCAGGTGGCCGAGGCTTCCGGACTGATACGCGCTGGGCTGTGGGCGCTGTTGGAGGTGTTGAAGCGGCGGGCACTCGAATTCAAGCACACACCGACGATTGGGCGTACGCACGGAATCCACGCGGAGCCGACGACCTTTGGGCTGAAGCTGCTGAACTGGTACTCGGAGATGCGGCGCAACCTGGAGCGGTTTGAGGCGGCGGCGGAAGGTATGCGCGTGGGCAAGCTGAGCGGCGCGGTGGGGACGTTTGGCCACTTGAAGCCGGAGCACGAGGAGCGCATTTGCGCGCGGCTGGGGCTGGAACCCGCGGCTGTGGCGACGCAGGTCATCCAGCGCGATAGGCATGCGGCGTATATATCAACGCTGGCGCTGATCGGCAGCACGCTGGACAAGATTGCGGTGGAGGTGCGGCACCTGCAGCGGACCGAGGTGCGCGAGGCGCAGGAGTACTTCAGCGAGAAGCAGAAGGGCTCCTCGGCGATGCCGCACAAGAAGAATCCGATTACGAGCGAGCAGATAAGCGGGCTGGCGCGGGTGTTGCGGGGCAATGCGCAGGCGGCGTTTGAGAATGTGCCGCTGTGGCATGAGCGGGATATTTCGCACTCTTCGGTTGAGCGGGTGATTTTCCCGGATTCGACCATTCTGGTGGACTATCTGCTGGCGAAGACGACAGATTTGATTGACCGGCTGCTGGTGTATCCGGAGCGGATGAAGCGGAATCTGGAATCGACGGGTGGGCTGATCTTCAGCGGGCAGTTGCTGCTGGACCTGGCCGAGGCCGGGATGCTGCGCGAGGATGCCTATCGGCTGGTGCAAGGCCACGCGATGCGGGCGTGGAAGGATGATCTGGTCTTCCGCGATGAGGTAGCGAAGGACAAGGCGATTGCCGGCCTGCTGAGCGCGGAGAAGCTCAAGAAGACCTTCGACACGACACGGCAACTGGGCAATGTGGACGCGATCTTCAAGCGGGTGCTGGGCGAGTAGGCGAAGGACGGCATGAATCTTACAGTCGCAATCACGGGAGCCTCGGGGGCGGTGCTGGGCAGGGAACTGCTGGTGGCGCTGGAGGCCGATGCGCGCGTGGAGAAGGTGCATTTTGTCGCGTCGGAGAACTCGCTGCGCGTGATTGCCGAGGAGATAGGCGTAAGCGGGCGCAATGGGCTGCTGGAAAAGCTGCTGGGTGCGGCGCCGCAGAAGACAATCCAGCACTCTGATGCGGATATTGGCGCGGCGATTGCCAGCGGAAGCTATCCCTCCAGCGGAATGATTGTGTTGCCGTGCTCGATGGGTACGCTGGCGTCGATCGCCAACGGCTTGGCGGACCGGCTGATTGCGCGGGCGGCGGACGTGACGCTAAAGGAGCGGCGGCCGCTGGTGCTGTGCGTGCGGGAGACGCCTTTTAATCGCATCCACCTGCGCAACATGACGCTGGCGGCCGAGGCCGGGGCGACGATTTTTCCGGTGATTCCGGCTTTCTACAACCGGCCGCAGGACTCGACTGAGATGGCGCGGCACTTTGCGTGCCGGGTGCTGGCACATATGGGGTTGCCGCAGCCGGGAGCCTATGTGTGGAAGGGTGAGGAGTAGATGAGCGCGAGGTTTGCTCAACCCAAAGTAAGGAAAAGGGTTGACACGGATGCGACCCTACATGGATACTGCGATAGATGGTGAACCGGCAGCAACACGGGATGGAGGCCATGGCCATGTGCATGTGTAGTTCATGCGGACCCGCCCGTGCGGCTGAGGATTGGCAAATGCGCTAAGCGCAAACAAAGCCAGCAACCAGACGGCCCGGGTCCTGAAGCAAGGATTCGGGTTTTTTGTTTTTCCCGTGAAGGCGCATTTCCCCGAGGGCGCGCCGCAGCTTGAAAGCGAATCGGATACAAAGGAGATTTTCTGATGTCGGAGACGAAGCAACAGATTGCAACGCTTGCCGTGCATGCGGGCCAGAGCCCTGACCCTACAACGGGGTCGCGCGCCGTACCTATTTACCAGACCACTTCCTACCTCTTCCAGAACGCGGACCACGCTGGACGGCTCTTTGCGCTACAGGAGTTTGGGAACATCTACACGCGCATCATGAATCCCACGACGGACGTACTGGAGAAGCGCGTGGCGGCTCTGGAGGGTGGTGCGGCGGCACTGGCAACGGCGTCCGGCCAGGCGGCGGAGACGCTTGCGCTGACTACTCTGGCCTCGGCGGGCGAGGAGATTGTTTCGACGACCTCGCTTTACGGTGGAACGTACAACCTGTTCCACTACACGCTCCCAAAGCTGGGCATCACGGTGCGGTTTGTGGACGCGGACGATTTTGACGGGCTGCGGGCGGCGATCAACGAGAAGACGCGGGCGCTCTATACGGAAACGATTGGTAACCCGAAGCTGGACGTTGTGGATATTGAGAAGCTGGCAGCGATTGCGCACGAGAACGGGCTGCCTCTTGTGATTGATAACACGATGGCCTCTGCGGTGCTGGTGCGGCCCATTGAACATGGGGCAGACATTGTGCTGAATTCAGCCACGAAGTTTCTGGGCGGCCACGGCACGAGCATTGGCGGCGTGATTGTGGATGCGGGCAAGTTCGACTGGGCCGCGTCGGGACGATTCAAGGAGTTCACGGAGCCGGATCCGTCGTATCACGGGCTTTCCTATGTACAGGCTTTCGGGCCATTGGCCTTCATTCTAAAGGCGCGAGTGCAGGGCCTGCGCGACACTGGCGCGGCGCTATCGCCGTTCAACGCGTTCCTGATTCTGCAGGGTATTGAGACGCTGCATCTGCGCATGGAGCGGCACTCGCAAAATGCACTAGCCGTGGCCAGGCACCTGGAAGCGCATCCGGGCGTGGAATGGGTGAACTATCCCGGTCTCGAGTCGAGCCCTTTCCATGCGCGGGCGAAGAAGTATCTGCCAAATGGGCAGAGCGCTCTGGTGACCTTCGGCATCAAGGGTGGTTTTGAGGCAGGCAAGAAGCTGATTGATTCGCTGCAGCTCTTCTCGCTTGTTGCGAACATTGGAGACGCGAAGTCCCTTGTGATTCATCCGGCATCGACGACGCATCAGCAGTTGTCAGTGGAGGAACAGGCTGGCACCGGTGTGACTCCCGAACTTGTGCGCCTGTCGATCGGTATTGAGGACATCCGCGACATTCTTGCCGACTTGGACCAGGCCATTGAAACGGCCAACGGCCAGAAGGCAGGAAAGGCGCAACCGGCCGGACTTGCGGCACAATGAAAGTGATGACCGGACCCCAGGCGAAGAAGGATTCCGCACCGGCGGGGCCTCGCCAAGTGGAACCGACCTACGAAGGCGATTTTGTGCTGGAAGGCAATTTCGCCCTTGAGAGCGGCGCGACGCTGGCGAACCCGACGCTGCATTATGCTGTCTACGGGCGGCTGAATGCGGCGCGGGACAATGCTGTCCTGGTGTGCCATGCGCTGTCGGGTTCGGCCTTGGTGGGGTCCTGGTGGCCCGAGGTGTTTGCTCCGGGCGCTGTGCTTTCGCTGGATCACGATTTTGTGATCTGTATCAACCTGCTGGGGTCGTGTTATGGTTCCACCGGACCCGGCTCGGTGAATCCGGCGACGGGGCTGGTTTACGGACCAGATTTTCCCCTGGTTTCGATTCGCGACAATGTAAGGGCTCAGGCGCAGCTGCTGAATTCATTGGGGATTCGGCGGCTGCGTTTGGTTTTGGGCGGTTCCATTGGCGGCATGCAGGCGCTGGAGTGGGCGATTCATGACCCGGAGCGTGTGGAGCGGGCGGTGGTGATTGCCGTAGCGCCGCTGAATGCGATGGGACTGGCGCTGAATCACCTGCAGCGCAAGGCAATCCAGAACGATCCAGACTGGGACGGCGGCTACTATCTTCCCCAGCGGACGCCGAAAACCGGCTTGGCACTGGCGCGGCAGATTGCCATGCTGAGCTACAAGTCGGCCGAACTGTTCGAGGAGCGCTATGCGAGAAACCCAAACCGGAACGGGGAGGACCCGCTGAAGCTGGACCCAATGGCTGGAGGGCTAATTGGAGGGCGATATGACATTGCGGGCTATCTTGATCACCAGGGCGACCGGTTTGTGGACCGATTTGACGCGAACGCCTATCTGGCGATTTTGCGCACTATGGACACCTGGGATCCGCTGAATGGGGGGCGGTCGAAGAAGGAAGTTTTCGGGCGTATCCGGTCTCACTTGACGTTTGTTGGCATCAGCTCGGACTGGCTTTTTCCGGCCGAATGCGTTCGGGAGTTCGTGGAAACGATCCGGTCGGCCGGGACGAAAGTAGATTACAGAGAGATGACTAGTTCGCATGGACATGACGCCTTTCTGGCAGAACAGGCAGAACTGGTGCGGCTGCTGCAGTAAATCGTGGTGCCTCCACCAAAGGTTGGGGAACTCTCGCAGCAAAGCGGTGTCCAAGACATTATGCAGTGGGTGGCGAGTCCGGTGGTGCAACTGCCCAGGGGATTCCGGAAGGGTCTCAGGGGTAAACTTGCCGGGCTCACCACCTATAGGCCTGGAAAGCAACATTGCTTGTCACAAGTGGCGTGGCTTTCTATAATCCTTCCATCACCGTGGAGGAAGCGTCCGGGCTGTTCTTGGCTCACCTTGGCGCACAATCTTGTAAGGTTGCATGGTTGGCCAGTTCCTTCCAACAGGTGCTAGCGTCAAGATCTCTATTTCGGCATTTCCCAGGAGCACTGAATGAAGAAGATTGTCTTTGCATCTGTGTTGGCGTTGGCGGGCTTGGGCCTGATGGTAGCGCCCACTTTGCGCGCGCAGGACCAGATTACGATTAAGGATCCCGCCGAATATAACGCCTATCAGATGGCGATTACCCAAACCGATCCAACGGCGAAGGCCTCGGCTCTGGAGAGCTTTCTCAAAAGTTATCCGCAGAGCGTGGTGAAGGGTGCCGTGCTTAACATGCTGGTGGACACCTATCAGCAGCTGCGCGACCCGGACAAGACACTGAGCGCGGCAAGCAGGCTGTTGCAGGTGGACCCAAACAACATGAAGGCCATCTACATCTCGGTGTATCTGAAGAAAGCTGCCTGCACCAAGTCACTTAATCCAAAGACGGGCAAGTCAGACGACACCCAAACCTGCGATGACGCTGCCACGTTGGCCAAACAGGGACTGGCCGCGCAAAAGCCGGCCGGAGTGGATGATGCCGCATGGAAGCAACAGACGGCGGCCACTTATCCGCTCTTTCATTCTGCCATCGCACTGGATGATGCGGTGTCAAAGCAGGACTACAAGTCGGCCATCGCCGAATACCGGTCTTCTTTGATGTTGCTGAACGATCAGCAGTCGAAGACGGTGGGCCTGGTGGATACGCTGTCATTGGCAGATCTCTATACAAAACCTGAGACGCGCGACTTGGAAAAGGCGGTTTGGTTCTATGCGCGTGTGTGGGATTATGCGCCTCCTGCTTACAAGGCAATGATTGAACCCAAACTCGAGTATTACTACAAGCTCTACCACGGTGGAATAGATGGGTTGAGCGCCATCAAGCAGCAGGCTGAAGCGACTACCTTCCCGCCCAGCGATTACAAGATCGCCAAGGCAA
>JAJXXG010001157.1 GCA_021781255.1 Acidobacteriota bacterium | reverse complement strand
GGTGGCGCCGATGCACTGGATTTCGCCGCGCGAGAGAGCGGGCTTGAGGATGTTGGCCGCGTCGAGCGAGCCCTCGGCCGAGCCTGCTCCGACGAGTGTATGCAGCTCATCAATGAAGATGATGGAGTTCTGATTTTCCATCAGCTCCTTCATGATGGTCTTGAGCCGCTCTTCAAACTGGCCGCGATACTTGGTGCCGGCCACGATGAGCGACAGGTCGAGCGCGAGGACGCGCTTGTCCGCGAGGAAGCTGGGCACCTCGCCGTCGGCGATGCGCTGCGCCAGCCCTTCGACGATGGCGGTCTTGCCCACGCCAGGCTCACCGATGAGCACCGGGTTGTTCTTGGTGCGGCGGCAGAGGATCTGCACCACGCGTTCGAGTTCGCCGTCGCGGCCGACGAGCGGATCGAGTTGTCCGTCCATGGCGGCCTGGGTCAGGTCGCGGCTGAACTCGGCGAGCAGGCTGGACTCGCGCTGACGCTGTTGCTGGGGAGCCTTCTCCTGCGTGACGCGGGCCAGCTCGTCGCGAATCTGGGCGAGCTTGAGGCCGCGCTCCTGCAGGATCTCCGCGGCGAAGCATTTCTCTTCGCGCAGCAGGCCAAGGAGCAGGTGTTCGGTGCCGATATGCTTGTGTCCCAGACGCTCGGCTTCTTCCGCCGCGTAGGCCAGGACGCGCTTGCACTCATTGGATAGCGGGAGATCCACACTGGTGGAGACCTTCTCGCGGATGGTGGTGTGCGCCTCAATCTGTTTGCGAATCGACTCCACCGAGGCATGGGAGCGCAGGAAACGGTTGGTTAACGCCTTGTCCTCGCGCAACAGGCCGAGCAGAAGGTGCTCAGTCTCGATATAGGGCGAGCCGAACTGGCTGGCCTCATATCGCGCGAAGAAGATCACGCGCCGTGCCTTCTCCGTATAGCGTTCGAACATGATGTTCTCCCTTGCAGCGGGCTTTCGGAGGGAGTAGCCGTCCGGTGGATATACCGGCTTCAGCCCTACCCGCACGCGCCCTTCTTTGAACTACGCCGCCGGAGGCCCCTTTGGAAAATTCCTTTATTGCCCCGAACAGCCCTTTGGGATGGTTGCGGGCGCTCTTACCTGCCCGGCTCTTCCGGCCTACGTGCCTGCCGGGGAACTTCCATCCTACGCTTGCCAGCCTGGATCGGATTCGCTTCCCGCGTTCCCAGACCTCTTACTAGAATCAGACTCCGAAACTACCCGGAACGGTGCACTTTCCTCGTGCATTTCCGGGGCAATGCGCGCTTCAGGCGGGTTGTCCTAAAGCCGCAAGGCGCCCGCGCTCCAGGCGCAGAGTCCGCGTACATCGCGCGGCCAGTTCCAGATTGTGGGTCACCACAATGGAGGTGAGCCCGTGGGAGGAGTGCAGCCGCTCCAGCAACTGAAAGACACGGCCCGCGGTGGATTCATCCAGGTCGCCCGTAGGCTCGTCGGCAAGCAGCAACTGCGGGTTGCCGACCAGGGCTCGCGCCAGCGCCACGCGCTGCTGCTCGCCGCCGGAAAGCTCGCCGGGCCGATGTTCGCCACGATCCTGCAAGTCCACCTCCTTTAACCAGTTAAATGCTGCTGCCAGAGCCTCGCGACGGGATTCGCCACGGGCCAGCAGCGGCATGGCCACGTTTTCCAGCGCCGTAAACTCCGGCAACAGGTAATGAAACTGCCAGACGTAACCGATCCTGCTGTTGCGGAAGGCCGCAGCCTGCCGCTGGGTAAGAGCAGCCACGTTGGTTGACGCGCAGTGTACCGTTCCCTGCGTAGGGGTATCAAGAGCACCCAGAATGTGCAAAAGTGTGCTCTTTCCCGCGCCGGACTGGCCCACGATAGCGACCAGTTCGCCGGGATAAACATCTAAGTCCAATCCGTGGAAGAGAGTGAGAGCACCGCGAGCGGTGGAGTAGGTCTTCTGAAGTCCTTGAACCCGGATCACAGGCACCCGCGACTCCGGGTCCCGCGTGGAGCGGGAAGCCTGGCTGGCAGCCGCTGGAGTGGTTTCGTTCATCCGATTAAGTCCATTCTACCGTGTGCCGAAGAAATTCATCGCAAATCCAAGATACCAAGCTAAGCCGTTTTAATAGATGCTTTTGCGGCATACCGTTCTTCGCCCCAGGCTTGACAGGCAGCGAGACCGCGGCACAACTGTACAGAGGAACGAGAGGACGGGCAAGGGTATTCGACGCAGCCGGGAGGATGATGGGGCCTGTGCGGCGTGGGACCAAGGCTGCGGAATGAACGAACATGCGTGGCGGCGGTCACTTTTGCGCAGAGATTCCTGAATATATAAACTGAAATTAACCCGTGAAACTATTTCAAACTATCGCAGCCCTGGCCCTGGCCGTGGCCCTGACGACCACCACGTGTGCGGCGCAGGAGTCCCGCTACTCGGCGTTCCGCGCGCACAATGCGGACATGATGGCAGTGCAGCCCTCGTGGATGGGACCGCTGATCCAGTCCGACTCGCGGCTGTCCCAGTCCGTGCGCATCTCAGTGGCAAACTTCAACCAGCCCGGCGCGCAGGTGCTGAGCTACGGAAACAACCACGGCGTTACGCTGATTACGGAGCGGCGGCTGCAGTTTGAGTTTGACCCGCCGGCGTTCTTCCGGAACCACTCGGCGGCGCTGAAGGACGGGTTTGGCAACGCGGCAGTGCAGGTGAAGTATCGCATCGCCTCTGGCAACGCCGAGCACGGAAACTATGCGGTGACGGCCATTCTGGCCCATGACTTTGCGCCGCGCGCCTATCAGAATGACCTGCTGAGCTCAGTGTATGGGCCGAGGATTGCCGCGGGCAAAGCCTTTGGCCGCTTCAACGTGCAGACAACGCTGGGTGGCTTTCTGCCGACGGCCAAGGTGACCGAGCAGGGACGCGCGATTGAGTGGAACCTGACCGGGCAGGTGCATCCGAACGACAAGTTGTGGCTCGACGTGGAGAACAATGCCGCGTTCATCAAGGGCAGCAGCTTTGACGGCAAGACGCAGAACTTCATGACTCCGGCGGCCTTCTACATGCTGAAGCGCAGGGACTGGGGTCCGACGCACTCTGTGGCCGTGCTGGGCGCCGGCATGCAGATCGCCACGTCGTCGTTCCACTTTTACAATCACAACCTCATCACCGAGGTGCGGGTACTGTTCTAGGCCGTCGCGGCGAGCTGCTTTTATTGCGCGAGTTGCGCTCAGTAATCGATGCGGGTGGGCGAAGCGATCCACGCGGCAAAGCTGGCCCATGCTTCCTCGGCGAGCAACTGCTGTGCGGGCAGGGAGCGGGCTGCCTGCTCTTTGTGAAACTCACCGTACAGGAAGGCGTCGTCAAAGCCGGCACGCGCGGCATCGGCGGCGCTGGCGCCGTAGTAGACGGCATCGAGCCTGGCCCAGTAGCAGGCGGCGAGACACATGGGGCAGGGCTCGCAACTGGTGTAGAGCTCGCACCCGGCAAGGGTGAAGGTATTGAGCGCCTGGCACGCGGCGCGGATGGCGTTGACTTCGCCGTGAGCGGTGGGATCATTGGTGGCCGTAACGGAGTTGGCGGCTTCGCCGACGATCTGGCCGTTGCGCACCACCACGGCGGCGAAGGGGCCTCCGCGGCCGGAGAGGACATTGTCCGTGGCCAAAGCGATGGCGCGGCGCAGAAACTCAGGGTTTGGCGTGCTCGGCTTGGACAACGGGCTCTTCCTCTGCGGCAAACTGAAGACAGTATGGCACAGGCGCAATGCGAGCGCGGGCAGGCCGGCCGCTACGCCAGATGCTCCAGATCCGCAGGCAGATCGATATCGACTTCTCCGCCGGCGAAGGGGCACTCCACCACGGGGCAGGACGGCGCAAGCAGCAGAGCACGGGCACCCTTGTCGCCATGCAGCGACCGCAGAGCGGGAAATATGGCACGGGGAAAGATGGCCGGAACTCCGCGTGAACCCAAGTAGGTGGACGCGGCGATGGCTGGCTCCGGCTGGGCGCGGAATGCGTTCAGCAGATCACGAAGGTGCTCGGCTGTGAGTCGCGGCTGATCGCAACTGAGGATGAGTACGCCCTCGGAATCCGGCGCACGGAACTCCACCTCATTCAGGCCGGAGAGGATGGACGTGGCCATGCCCTGCTGCCACTGATCATTGAGCACGGGAATGGCCTGCTGGAAGGCAACGGCGGCACAGATGGCTGCGTAATGCGCGCCGATGACTGCGACTACGGGCGAGGCGCCGGCCTCGGCTGCCAGGCGGATGTTGCGCTCCAGCAGGGTTTCTCCGGCGAACGAGAGCAGTTGCTTAGGTCTTCCAAGGCGGTGGCTGGCTCCGGCGGCGAGGACAATGGCGGCAACAGACATGCGCATCAGTGTACCGTGCCGCTTGCCGCCGTGCGCAAGCATAACGTGACGCGCGGGCCCGTCGCGGGGCAGGCTACTGCGTCAGCGTGACGCTAAGTTGCTGTACCGGCGCGGCCTGGAAGGCCTGCTGCAATTCCGCCGCAGAGATGAAGAGCTTGCCTTTGAGGTGGCGCGCGGGGAAGGTCACCTTCAGCGACTCCTCTGCGAACGGCCACGGATGGACGCGGAACTCGCGTGGGTGAACGGGCAGCACGCGAACCACGGCGGTCTCTCCGTTGTTCAGCGGAAGCGGATGCACAAGATTGGTGGGCGATGCAAACGACACGCAGGCAAGAAGCGAAAGAAGATCGCAGGCCTGCAGCAGCCGCATGTGCTCCTGAATCCTCCGCTCCTCCTTGTGCTCGGGAGCAATGGCATCGCTGGCCTGCACTTGGGCGCGCAGCTCATCCTGATACCGATTGTGCTGATCGAGGAAATCATCGAGCACGGCGCGGGAATCCGCCGGCACCTCGGATCGCTCGGTGCACTCCGTTAGAAGAGCGTGGGTGTGCATGGCGACGAGCAGGGCGGCATAGGGGTCGTCGGCGCTGAGG
The DNA here is from genome assembly GCA_021781255.1 of Acidobacteriota bacterium. The sequence continues at coordinate 2,336 of JAJXXG010001157.1, read as the reverse complement.
GTGCGCGCGGCCTGATCGCGTACGGCGATGAAATCGCGGACATCCATCTCCTCAAATGCCCGGCGATCCCCAACCAGATCAATGGTGAAAGCCGCGGGCTTGCCATCGCGCGTGACCGCGGGATTGGCGTCGCGCTCCGTCCAGCCATCCTCATAGCTGCGGATGCTGCGCAGGACGCGGTCGCGCGGTTCGGGCCGGCGGAACTTGTCATTGCCCCACGCCTCGGCAAACTCCGCTGCCAGACGCGCGTGGTCAGTATGCGTGGTCAGCCACCACCCGGTTTCCGATTCCAGACGCAACATCGGATGTAATCCTCCCAGCTTTGGCGAACGGAGTGTTGCAAGCCGCAGCTCGCCGCGCTTTGCCGATTGAAATGCCTTGTAAGACCGATGAAGTACAACCGAGCACGCGCATGCAGCGGATTGAGCTGGAGTAGAGACCAAGCCTGCAGCCCGCGTCGATGATCGCACACTTAGATTCGCTTCAAGCAAGAAAGATAGTACAGATTTGCCGCTGAGTTAATGACACCAACGATGCAGACGAACCCAGGCAACGCGAGCAGAGATGCAGGAATCCGCAGGATGCAGGCGCTTTGCGTGCAGAAGGATGTATCGCGGCCAGCCATTCCGTTATTGCTCTGCAAATAAAGAATATGAATCAGCCCCGCACGTACGAAGACGGCGAAGGAGCAGTTCCCTCGCCGTCTTCGACAGCATATAGTGGCGCGGTTGAGTTGACCTGTTTCCGTACAATGCGCTGCGCTGGCGGATTGCTCAGAGCTGCGAAGCCGCGAGCGGAGCGAGAATCAGGTTGGTGATGTTGCTGACGATGGGCTCGAAAGCATAGCGCGGATCGGACGATAGCTTCTTCCACGCGGGTGCATTGCGGAACTTGTCCCAGCCAGCGTCGAGGGCTGCCAGATCTTCAAAGCTGAGCATGTAGGTAAGGTTGGGCATGCGCTGGCCAACGAGCGTATCGCCAAAGAAGACGAGATGGCAGCCGGCGTCGAGGAAGATTTGAAACTCGCCGGAGTGGAACATCTCCACCTTGCGCACGTGGTCCTTGTAGCTGGGGCTCTCGTAGGTTCGCATCTGGAAGAGACGCTTGCCTTTGGTGGCGGAAGAGGCAGGCGGCGTGAGCCTGGGCCAGCCCTCGAAGGCGGCGAGCAGCGAGTACTCCACGCGCTGAAAGGCGGGCGCTGAGGCAGGCGCGCTGAAGAATGGGTCGGCAGCCTTCAGAAACTCATCATTCTTGTTGAGGGTCAAATCCAGGCCGGCCAGCGCCTCAAGGGATGGGCTGGGGATGAGGACTTCAAAGGTGGGCGTCTCGGGTCCGAAGTCGAGCCGGAAGGCACCGATGGGGCCCATGCCCATGCGGCTGAGCGCGGGAATGAGCGCCTCACTCAGATAGGTTTCTGTGAGCCGTGCCTGCGGGCCGGAGACAAGCGAATAACGGCGAATCTGGTAGAACTCTCGTTTGGCGGGCGCAGGTGCTTGTGCTCCCGCGTCGTGCGTAACGGCAAGCGCGGAAGCCGCCAGAGACGCGGCAAGAAATTGGCGACGATGCATGAATCTCCTCCCAGGAAAAGCTCATTCTAGTGCACGCGCGGCATGAGCGGTTGGCGGCCGCGGCAGGTCTGCTTGACTTAGAGCATACTCAAAGTTGTAGGGTTGAGATGTGAAGGAAGCAGGTTACTCGATTCGGCACATGGCAGAGCGGTGCGGCATGACGGCGCACACGCTGCGCTACTACGAGCGCGTGGGGCTGATTCAGCCCGTGGGCCGCGCGCGCAACGGACACCGCCGCTACTCTGAGGCGGATGAGGCGTGGCTGAACTTTCTGCACTGCATGCGGGCGACGAATATGCCCATCCGCGAGATGCAGCGCTATGCCCAGCTGCGCGAGCTGGGGGATGCCACATCCCTGGAGCGACGCAAGATCCTGGAGGATCATCAGTCGGCCATTGCCGCACAGATTGCCGAATTGCAGAAGGCGCATGCTCTGCTGACCCACAAGATTGCCAACTACAAGAAGATTGAGCAGAAGATACGCATCCAGAATCCGGTGCTGACCGAGCCGGAGATTGATTGCACGCTGGCGCCCGCCAGTTAGGTGCAGGTAACACCGGGGAGGATTTCCGCAATGAAGACCCGCAGGCTGGGCGCGGACGGACCAGAGGTTTCGGCCATTGGGCTGGGCTGCATGGGCATGAGCGATTTCTACGGGAGCCGCGATGATCGCGAGTCGCTGGCCACGATTGATCGCGCGCTGGAACTGGGCATCCATTTCCTTGACACGTCCGATATGTACGGTCCGCATACGAATGAGCGGCTGGT
>JAJXXG010001085.1 GCA_021781255.1 Acidobacteriota bacterium | reverse complement strand
AAAATCCACCTTCCTCAAAGCTAAAAGGGATACAGTTACTGTGGTTTTGCTCTAATATAAGTCAACGAATTGCTGATACAAGAGATCGAACTGCTGCTAGTGGAAGAAAGCATCACCATCAAAGCACGATAAGGTTCTGCCGCTCGGCAGGCATTTCGCTTGAGCATGCCCTGCAAGCCTTTCAGGCATTTGGTTCAAAGACACTTACGTCCTGCCGTGTGCAAGTACAAGTAGAGGAGAATAATTGATGTCCTCCCAACGACGCGACCTGTTTTCCAGCTTTCGAATAGGCTCAAAGCAGACGAAGAATCGTTTTGTTCTTCCCGGTATGCAGTTGGGCTGTATTGTCGACAACGGGCCGCGCCAGGCACTGATCGATTATTATTCCCGCTGCGTTGCCGGCGGAATCGGAATACTGATCACCGAGGCCCTCGCGATCGGCCATCCGTCCGCCACTTGGCACGACGGCGGCTTTTTGATCGAGCGCACTGCGAGCGCCTGGAAGCAGGCAGTCGACGCCGTTCATGCTGAGAATGGCCTGATTCTGACACAGCTCTTCCATGAAGGAGCGATCCGCAAAGAGGGGCTAGGCGGTCCCTTTCCCGGCTATCCTACACTTAGCCCGTCAGGACTGTTCAATGAAGGCAAGCCGAACGGTCGCGCTGCGACGCGTGAGGAACTCGGCGAAATTCGCGACTCTTACGTGGGGTCCGCACTCCTCGCACAAAGAATCGGAGCGGATGGCGTCGAAGTCCACAGTGCGCACGGTTATTTCCTTGATCAGTTCCTATGGGAAAAGACCAACTTGCGGGAGGATGAATACGGCGGAGCCGCAATTACCTCGCGTGCGCGATATCTGGCTGAGATTGTCACGGGAATCCGCGAGGCGACCGGCCCGGATTTCATCATCTCAGTTCGCTTCTCGCAATGGAAAGAAGTCGATTTAGAAGCGCATATCGTCGCATCCCCAGACGAGCTTAAGAGCCTCGTCCGAGTTCTAACCGATGCAGGCGCCGATCTTCTGCATGTCTCCACGCGCCGCTTCTTTGAACCTGAGTGGGAGGGCAGCGACCTGGGGCTGGCTGGGTGGACCAGGTCTTTCTCGTCCATCCCGGTCATAGCGAACGGCAGTGTCGGTCTGAGCGCGGACGTCATGAGCACTTTTTTGGGCCAGGACAAGATCGAGAGTACGGCGGAGCAATCATTAAAGGAATTAAACCGGCGCTTCGCGAACAACGAGTTCGACCTCATCTCGGTGGGGCGAAGCGTGATTGGCGATCAGGAGTGGGTGAACAAGGTTCAGCATGGTCTCTTCGCTAAAATCCGCCCGTTCGATCGCTCGCAGCTTGCCGCCGCGACAGAGGGGTGGGATCTGGGCGTGATCGGAGAGACTCACGGATTGACCAAACGTCAGGAGTGAATGGGTGGTTTCGATTTGACCGGGAGTCAAGAGTGTCCGGTTAGAAGTCTAGAGTTGGTTGCATAAATAGCGTTTTGAAAGGGCACGGCTTCAGCCGTGCCATTCAAAGCGCCTAAATTCGAGGGTTTTAACCCCTGAGGGATGGGTTTTCTCAAGCTGCTGGCATTTATGCAACCAATTCTAGGGAATTTAACCTGACACTGCTGAATCCCTGCCTTCATCAGTGCGAGAGTTCGGTCAGCAGCACCTGGGCTTTGGCAGTGAGCGTGTGCGCTCCCTCCACGTCGCCCGAAGCCAGAGCCGCCTTGGCCTGCTTCACAAACTCGCGAATATGCCCGACGATCTTCTGTTCGGAGTCACTCAAGGTACCGTTCATGCCATTCAGGCCGCGCTCGATGGCGGCGATCGATTCCTCTGTCTGCTGGCGAAGGTTGGCGGGGTCGCCGGAGGAGAGCTCGCCGATAGCGCTTACGCCGGGCGTGGGGCTGGCCGCAGCTTCCAGGGCGGTTGAGGCTTCGTCGGAAATCGGATTCGCCGCCTTTCTGTGCCTGACGCGCTGTCTGATCGGGTGCGCGTGCACCCTCACGTTGTAGATGGGTTTTCCGGGGATGACGAGCAGTGCCGGCGGCATCTGAATGGATGCAAGTTCAAGCGTCTGGGTGGGCTTGATGGGCGGCGCAAGTGGGTATTTTTGCGCCTGCTGCGTCTTGTGGAAGGGCAGATGAAAGCAGCCCGTTAGCAAGAACGCCAGCAGCCACGCAGCACACTTGGCAGGCGACTTCATTCCCCCGTCCCTTTCTCGTTTTCAACGATTGCCGGGTGCATATTCCGGCGTCCCCGTTCCGCGGAACTGAGTGGAATGTGCAGTCGAAATTCTGTGCCGCGGCCCTCTCTTGATTGTACGTCCACGCTCCCGTGGTGTAACTGCAGGATGCGGTAGGTCATGGCTAGGCCAATGCCGCTGCCGCCGCTCTTGGTAGTGAAGTACAGATCGAAGATCTTTTCCCGGATCTCCTCAGGGATGCCCGGCCCCTCATCGGCAATGCGCAATAAGGCGGATTTCCACGCCTTCGACGCTGAATTGCCGCCGGCAGGTCTGTTGATCCGCTCCAGCGAAGCTGAGGCCCCTCTGCTGTTTCCGTCTTCTTCGAGAATCACCTCGAGATGCCCGCCCTCCGGCATGGCCTGCGCACCGTTCTGGATCACGTTGAGTACTGCCTGTTTGAACAAATCGGCATCCACATTGGCAATCACCGGCTGGTTCGGCATGCTGCTGGTCAGCGCGACATTTCGAGTGGAAAACTCGTCGGCGGCCAAAGCCAGCACGTCGCCGATGACGAGGCGAAGATCCTGCTCGCGCAGGTTCAGTTCCACAGGTCGCGAAAAGTCAACCAGCGTCTGCACCACGCGGTCCAGCCGCCGAATCTCCGCGTCGATCACTTCAAGATGTCTGGCCGCCGGGTGCTTCGCTGACGGTGCGCCGTCCTCAAGCAGTTTCGCCTTCAGCAGCTCCAGATGCACCACAATGGCGTTGATGGGATTTTTCACCTCGTGACCAACCCCCGAGGTGAGTCGCCCAATGGCAGCCATGCGCCGGGACAGCTCTAATTCAGATTCGATCTCAGCTGCCGATTCCAGGTCGTGCAGCGTGACCAGCGCGCCCAGACCGCGGTGGCTTTCGTCGTCGTAGATAAAGTCCACCGAGGCCTCGATGCGCCGCCCGTTTTCGGTGCGAATCTCTTCCTTCACCATGTTCATGCCGGCGTCGATGGCCTCGCGCAGCGACTTGCCCAACAGGGTGGAGCGGTCGAAGATGTCGCGCGCGTGGCAGCCCAGAATGCTGTCGCGATCGATCCCGAGAAACCTCCGCGCTGCCTCGGAGACAAGCACCGCGCGCCTGTCTTCCGTGAAGAGCAGAATTCCATCCTGCAGGTTACCCAGGATCTGGTCGAGGTTTTCGCGCAACGCGGAGTAGACTTCTTCCACATTTTTCATGCGCTGGCCGATCTTCTCGATCTGAGTGGAAACGTGCGCGGCTACGTCCTGGTTCTTTGCGAATCTTGCCTCGGCAGGCTCGCCTTCGGCCGCGGTCAGGCGGTCGAGCTGGCGGCTGACCTCAGTCAGCGGCCGAAGGGCCAGATTGCTCAACAGGAAGGCCGCAAGCAGCGCGACAATCAGCGCGATTCCCATCAGCCAAAATGCCTTCCTGAGCAGCGGCTCGTAGACGGCGCGGAGCAGCGAGGTGTGAATCCCAACGTTGACGGTGGCAAAAAGCTTGCCGTTGTTTTCAAGCGACGCCACCACCTCAAAGACCTTGGGCTGGGCGAATACCTGCTTCATCATCCCGAGAGGACCGGCATTGACCAACTGCTCATAATTGGGGCGCGAGGGCACCGGTTTGCCCTGATTGTCGGGATTGGTGCTCAACAGCGTGACGCCCTCGCTGTCGCCGATGTTGACGTCGTACACGGTGGACGAATAGCGGATCACCGATACCATCGCCGCTTGTAATGTGGGATCGCTCTCGACTGCCTGAGCCACGAGCGCACGCAACTGGTCAGGATCGTTGGGATCTACAGTTTGGCCCTCAAGACCGGCTTCGAGGGCATTCTGCAGCGCAAACCGCACCTGGTTGGCCACCATACGGTTGGTGTCGTAAGTTTGCTGCACAGCCGCTCTCACCAGTTGGTGCACGTAGACCAGCGAAACCAGCCCGGCGATGAGGAACACCAGGGCCGTGATGGCCAGCACGAGTTTGGTCTTCAGGCGCATGGGTTACTGCCATTCTCCTGGAACGGGTTTCCGCTACTGGGATGCGGCTAGCCCGCCTGCTCCTGCCGCGCCCGGCTGTACTCCTTGAGCTTATTGTGCAAGGTCTTCAGGCTCACGCCCAGAATCTCAGCGGCGCGCGTCTTGTTTTGCCCGGCAGCCTCGAGCGTGCGCAGGATGAGCAGCCGTTCGGCCTCGTCCACCGTGGTGCCCACGCGCACCGTGATCGAGTTGCCGTTCATGGTAAGCCCTCCCAGCTCCTGGACCTTGCCGAATCCCTGCGGCAGGTGCGCTGCATCGAGCGGCGCGCCATCATGGCAAAGAACCACGGCCCGCTCAATGGTGTTGCGCAGTTCGCGCGCGTTGCCCGGCCAGCTGTGAGCTTGCAGCCTCTCCAGCATCGCCGCTGAAACGCCGGAAACCTTGCGCCCATGCTTCTCATTCATCTCGATCACCATCGCTTCCACCATGGCGGGCAGGTCCTCCATGTGCTCGCGCAGCGGCGGCATGGCAATGTTGAAAACGTTGAGCCGGTAGAAGAGGTCGGCACGCAGGTGCCCCTCGGCGACGGCCTGGCGGGGATCGCGATTGGTAGCCGCCAGCACGCGCACGTCGGTATCCTGCTCGTTGCGCGCACCCAGGCGCCGGAACTTGCGTTCTTCCAGCACTCGCAGCAGCTTGGCCTGGGTAGCAGACGGCATCTCGCCCACTTCGTCCAGCAGCAGCGTGCCGCCCTGGGCCAGTTCGAAGCAGCCAGCCCGCCGTTCCACCGCTCCCGTGAATGCGCCCTTCTCGTGGCCGAAGATCTCGCTTTCGATCAGCGTCTCGGGAATGGCGGCGCAGTTCACGGCTACGAAGGGCCGTGCTTTGCGCGGGCTCAGGTCGTGCAGTGTGCGCGCCACCAGTTCCTTGCCCGTGCCGCTCTCGCCGGTGATGAGAACCTGTACGTTCGACGGCGCAATCTGCTCGATCATCCCGAAGATCTCGCGCATGGCCTGCGAGCTGCCCACCAGCCGGCCCAGCACTCCGCTTTCGCGCAGTCGCCGCCGCGCCACCTCCAGCTCGATTGCGGTTTCGCGCTGTCGCGTGGCGTTGGCAAGAATCGTTTTCAGCCGCGTGGCGTCCACCGGTTTTTGCAGAAAGTCGTAAGCGCCCAGCTTCATGGCGTCTACAGCCAGCTCAATCGATCCCAGGGCTGTGAGCACCACCACGGCAAGGTTCGCGTTCAGTCCCGATCCCCCTTCAGCCAGCTTGGTCAACAGGCCGATGCCATCCATGCGCGGCATCTTCAGGTCAGTCACCACAATCGCCGGGTTCCACTGGAGCGCTTTCTCCCAGGCTTCCACGCCGTCGCGCGCGGTCTCGGTGCGATATCCCCATCCAGAGATCAACTCCGCAAGGCCGGCCAGCGCATTCGGTTCGTCTTCGGCGATGAGGACCTTCACTTCGTTCTGCATAGAGGCTTCCCGTTCAACCATTAGATTACCTTTTTGCCGCACCGTCATGCCAAATTTGCTTGCCTGCACGCTGTTGCCGCCAGCGCTACGCCCCCGCCCCTCCGTTCTATACTCTCTTTTGTCTGATTTGGAAGGGAGTATTCCTATGTCTTCTCCGGCCGTTGCCTACGCACACCAGAATTATCCCCGTTTTCTCGACGAATTGAAGGCCCTGCTGCGCATTCCTTCGATCTCCACCTTGCCCGAGCACAATGACGATTGCCGCAAGGCCGCCGAAACGCTTGCCGAAGAGCTCAAGCGCATCGGCATGGAGCACGTGCGGCTGATCGATACCGTGGTTCATCCGCTGGTCTACGCTGACTGGCTGCATGCCCCTGGCAAGCCCGGGGTCCCCGCGGACGGGTCTTCGTCCGCGGGGTGGAAGCCCACCGTGCTCGTCTATGGCCACTACGACGTGCAGCCCGTCGATCCCATCGACGAATGGCTGTCGCCGCCCTTCGAGCCCGCCGAGCGCGATGGCAACATCTACGCTCGCGGTTCGGCGGACGACAAGGGGCAGGTTTGGGCGCAGGTCAAGGCGCTGGAGTCGCTGCTCGCGGCCAACCACGCGCTTCCGCTGAACGTGCGCGTCCTGTTCGAGGGCGATGAAGAGGTCGGAGGGGAGGGAATCGAGCAATTTGTCGCCTCAAAGCCGCCCGAGCTGAAGTGCGACTTTGCCCTGATCTCCGATACCGAATTGTTTGCACCAGGCCTGCCCACTCTCTGCGTGGGGCTGCGCGGCATGATCTACACCGAGCTTGAAGTGCGCGGCGCCAAAACTGATCTGCACTCCGGCATGTACGGCGGGGCGGCTCCGAATCCCTTTTTCGCGCTGGCGCACATCATCGCCAAGCTCAAGGACGAAAACGGCCACATTCTCATCCCCGGCATCTACGACGGCATCATCCCGCCCAGCCCCGAGGAACTGGCCGCGTGGCGCAGCCTGCCCTTCGACGAGGAGCATTACCGCAAGACAGAGGTGGGTTCGAGGCAACTGGTGGGCGAAGCCGGTTACAGCGTGCTGGAGCGCACCTGGGCGCGGCCCACGCTGGAAGTGCACGGCATGCCGGGAGGCTTTATCGGAGCCGGCGCCAAGACCGTTATCCCCGCCAAGGCCTCGGCCAAGATTTCGATGCGGCTGGTTCCCGGCATGACTCCGGCTAACACCTTTGCCCTCTACAAAGGCTACGTAGAAAAGATCGCGCCTGCCGGCGTCGATGTCGATGTTCGGCTGATTCACTCCGGCGACCCCAGTCTGGTCCGTGTCGACAACCCTTATATCAAGGCCGCTACCAGCGCCCTCCACGAGGTCTGGGGCAAGGACACGGTCTTCATCCGCTCCGGCGGCTCCATCCCCATCGTCGGCGACTTCGACCGGCACCTCGGCGCGCCCAGCGTGATGATGGGTTTCGGCCTGCCGGACGACAATATCCACGCTCCCAACGAAAAGTTCCACCTGAAGAACTTTGAGCTGGGGATTGTCTCGCTGATCCGCTTCCTGGAAGAGGTTGGGCGTTGAACCCAGCGGGGTGCAGCACAGGAGCCCGCCCACCAGACACTGAGGCCGCCGGCTTCA
>JAJXXG010000254.1 GCA_021781255.1 Acidobacteriota bacterium | reverse complement strand
TTATTGACGGCGCTCGGCTATCGCGGGCGAAGATCAAGGTGTTTCGCCACAAGGATGTTGCGCACTGCGAGGAGCTGCTGAAGGAAGTGGCCAACGAGCCGGGCCACAAGCTGGTGATTACGGATGGCGTCTTCAGCATGGACGGCGACATTGGGCCGGTGGACAAGCTGGCAGCGCTGGCGGAGAAGTATGGCGCGATCATGATGGTGGACGATGCGCACGCTTCGGGCGTGCTGGGGCGCAACGGGCGCGGGTCCATCGACCACTTCAACATGCATGGGCGCGTGGATGTGCAGGTGGGCACGCTGTCCAAGGCGATTGGCGCGCTGGGCGGGTATGTGTGCGGGTCGCGCGACCTGATTGACTTTCTCTACCATCGCGCGCGGCCGTTCCTGTTTTCCACGTCGCACCCGCCTGCAGTGGCGGCCACGTGCATTGCGGCGTTCGACATTCTGGAGACGGAGCCGGAGCGCATCGAGCGGCTGTGGGCCAATACGCGCTACTTTCAGGGCGAGCTGCGGCTGGCGGGCTTCAACATTGGCGGCATGAACACGCCGGCGACCGAAACGCCGATTACGCCGGTGATTGTGGGCGAAGGGCGCGCGGCAATGGAGTTCAGCAAGGCGCTGTTTGACGAGGGCGTGATGGGCACGGGCATCGCCTTCCCCACAGTGCCGGAGGGCAGGGCGCGGATTCGGCTGATTCTGACGAGCGAGCACACGCGGGCGCAGCTTGACCGCGCGCTGGAAACGCTGGAGCGCGTGGCGAAGCGGATGAATCTGCTGTAGCAAGAGCGCTGTTTCACAGAGGCAGGGAATTTTCTGCAACTCTGCTGTGGAAAAACTCAAAAGAGTAGCACCAGCGAGATCGCAGAGAAGCGCAGGGCCTGAAGGCCAGGCTGATTTAAGCCACTTACGGCACGAGTAAACTCGTGCCCTGACACGTGACTTTGCCAGCGGCGAGTTTTCCCGCAGGCTGTTTAGCTGCCAGCCCCCAGACTCTCGCTCCTGGCCGGGGTGGTGACTCGACGGAATCCTGTACGGACCGGGGATGTGCCTGACGGCTTAGTACTCACCCATTTCCATTGTGCGCGAAGACAGCGCAATTTTCTGCAAATGCGTGGCGATTTCTTCTGAGGCGGGAAAGGTCGCGTGTTGGCCTTTAGAATAGGACCCGATGATTGCTCATTTGCGCGGCAAGCTGATCTACAAGCAGCCCGGCCAGGCCATTGTTGAGGCGGGCGGGGTGGGGTATGACGTCACCATCTCGGTGCCCACATTTACGGCGCTGCCCTCGGTGGGCGCGGAGGCGGCGCTGCACATTCACACGCAGGTGAGCGAGGACCAGATTGCGCTGTTCGGCTTTCTGGACCGCGAAGAGAAGCGGCTGTTTGAGCGTCTGATCACGGTGAGCGGCGTGGGGCCGAAGCTGGCCATCAAGATGCTGAGCGGACTTTCCAGTGAGCGCGCGGTGCAGGCGATTCGCGGGCAGGACCACGCGCAACTGGTGCGCATTCCCGGCGTTGGCAAGAAGCTGGCCGAGCGGCTTGTCGTCGAACTCAAGGACAAGCTGGACGACTTTGCCGTGGCTCCGACGCCGACGGTGGTGCAGGGGGCGGCGGTGGACGATGTGCTGTCGGCGCTGGTGAATCTGGGCTATCAGAGACCCGCGGCGGAGAAGGCGATTGAGCAGGCCGTGGCCAGAGATGCGGCGCGGAAGGACGACTTCGACGGGCTGTTCCGCGGGGCGCTGAAGGTGATTCGGTAGGAGAGCCTCAAGAGGCCTGGGGTTTTCCGGCGCCGATCTGGTCTTCAAGCAGTGCGGGGGAAGGGATGCAAATGCGAATGCTTGCGCTGCTTATTCTGGGTCTTTGTGCGGCACTTCCAATACGGGCAGCTGAGCCCTGCATGACTATTCACGGCCGCGCGCACTATTACGGTGGCGATGGGCAGTTGCGAATCTGGCATTTTGGAACGCACCACGAATACGAGCCCGATGAGTCCTCCTGGGACAGGGTCATGGGGTGGCTCTTAGCCGGCGTAAGAATCTCCGACAGGCCCAAATACGCAAGTCCGGAATCGTCCGTTTATCTCTTCGGTGACTTTCAAATATGCCCAACCGAGCCATTCAAAAAGGGATCGGTGCAGCGAGCCGAGGTCAGGAGCGTCTCGCATCGGCGCTATGTCCCTGCCAAAGAGTGATCGCTCTGATTGCGCGCCTAGCCAGCCTCTTCCGCCTCGCGCTGAAGGTGATCCGCTAAACTGGCTGGGTTATGACACGTGCTGCAAGATCCGCCCCCACTGCAACAGTCCCGTACTTTCGTCCGGCGGCGCTGACATTTCTGCGCAACCTGGCGCGGAACAATGACCGCGAGTGGTTCACGCCGCGCAAGGCGGTGTTTGAATCGGAGCTGAAAGAGCCGATGCTGGCGATTATCCGCAAGGTGACGGACGCGATGGCGGACTTTGCGCCGGAGCATGTGCGGCCCGCGGAGAAAAGCCTGTTCCGGATTTATCGCGATACGCGCTTCAGCAGTGACAAGCGGCCTTATAAGACGCACATTGCGGCGTGGTGGTCGCATCAGGGGCTGGAGAAAACCTCGGGCGCGGGATACTACTTTCACGTAAGCGCGAAGGAAGTGATTATCGCCGCCGGGGCCTACATGCCGGAGAAGGACCAACTGGCCGCGATTCGCCACTGGTTGCTGGAAAATCACGCGGAGTTCAGAAAAGTCCTGCGGACGGCGGCTCTTCGGAAAGCGTTCAGCGAGTTTGAAGGCAACGCGCTGACGCGGCCGCCAAAGGGCTTCCCCAGGGAGCATCCGGCGCTGGATCTGATTCAGTGCCGCCAGTGGGGGCTGAGCGCCACGCTGCCTGCCCAGGCCGCGCTCGACCCGGGCCTGGCTGCTACGCTGATTCGTCATTTCCGGCTGGCCGCGCCGGTGGTGGCTGCGCTGAATGCGCCGATTGCTGCGGCGCTCAAGCCGAAGCGGAAGGTGCTTTTCGGGCTGAAATAAAGGGGCGGCAGAGGGCGGATTCTGGGGCATTCCGGTGCGTTTGTGCGGGCTGGAACGGGCAAAAACCGGCCAAAAACGGTAAAAATGGGTAAAAATAGTACAAAAACCCAAGAAAATTGTGGAAATCTGCTGTTTTTCCATTGACTTTACCTACCCTGAAGCCGCATTGTTACGAACGACAGGGTTCTCCGGACCCGCATGAATACAGGGATTTTCGTGCACACGTTGCCTCGGTCGCACTTCCCCCATGCGGTACGCGCAAAGCGAAGGAAGCCCAGGCAACACCGGCTGCCCCGAGGGCACGCCCACAAGGAGAGCATCGCATGGCGACTGGAATGACCAAGACGGCATTGATCCGCCACATGGCCGAGAAGCTGCAGATCACCAACAAACAAGCCGCCGCAGGCCTTGACCTGCTGGCGGAAACAGCCATCAAGGAAACGAAGAAGAACGGCGTTTTCGTGATTCCTGGCATCGGCCGCCTTGTCAAGGCGGAGCGCAAGGCCCGCATGGGCCGCAACCCCCAGACCGGCGCGGCCATCAAGATCAAGGCCAAGACCGTTGTGAAGTTCCGTGTGGCAAAGTCCGCCAAGGACGTTATCGCGCCCCCGAAGAAGTAGTTTCACCGGACTGTGGATCGCAGAAGGGAGAGGCCTCATTGGCTTCTCCCTTCTGCTTTTTTGTGTGGGATGGAGGGGCGCGAGATTTTGACGCGCGCTGCCGCGGACGAAGGCTTACGATGCAGTCGGCGGTGAGGGATTGCGCGGCATAATCGCGCGCACGACAAGCGAGACACCCAGGCTGATGAGGATGGCTTTGATCAGGAGGAGGTTGTCGTAGCTCCACGAGAGAAAGGCGAGGGTGATGAAGACGCCGATGGGGAAAGTCTCGGCGAAGATACCGTGAAGCCAGCGGGGCTTGTGGTCTGCGCCGGCCGGCGCTCCACGCAGGCGTGGGATGAGGCGCGGCACGGCGCGCAGATAAGCCTGGTAAGGTTCGCCGAGCTGGGCGGCGAGGAAGGTTTCTTCGCCGAAAATGAGCCGCAGCAGGAAGACCGTGAGCAGCGCCATGGCAAACAGCGCGCCGCTGGGCGGCATGAGGAAGGCCATGGCGGCGGTCGTGAGCCATGTGCCGAGATAGAGCGGGTTGCGGACGAAGCGGTAGGGTCCGTCGGCCATGACGCGCCCGGCCTGCATTTGAGCATGGGCGACGATGCCGTGGCCCAGGTAAGCCGTGCCCCAGACGCGCAGGACGACGGCAAGCGCAGCAATGAGCGCGGCAATGACGATGACAGCGGGCGTGGCGACGGTGAAGCGCAGAAGGCCGAGGCGGCTGATCTCAAGCGCGAACCACTCAAGCAGAGCGCTGCGACGGCCAATGCCGAGAGCCTCAATCCACGGCGCCGAGAAGCCGAGGGAAATGATCAGCGCGATGATGACCATGCGCAGACGAAACTCGATTTTTGTTGCCCGCATGCACACTCCCGCTCGTGGGAGTGTAGCATCCGGCGGCGGGTGCGAAGTGCGAGCAGCTACTCCCATCGCAGGGCGGTCATGGGGTCTGTCTTCATGGCGGAGCGCGCGGGGACCAGTGTGGCTGCGACGGCCACGAATGCGAGCAACAACGTGACGGCGATGAAGCTGACGGGGTCGTGCGGGCCAATGCCGAAGAGCAGGCTCTTGAGCACGCGCGCAAGCAGCAGCGCGGCGACGAGCCCCGCGGCGCCACCAAGCGCCACGAGGCGCAGTCCTTCACGCAGGATGAGGCGCAGGATGTCGAGACGGCTTGCGCCCAGCGCCATACGCACGCCAATTTCCTGCGTGCGCTGCGTGGCCAGGAATGCGATGACCCCGTAAAGGCCGATGACGGCCATTGCGAGGCCGGTGAAGGCGAAGAAGCCGAGCAGGGCGGTCTCAAAGCGCGGGCGATCAGCGAGTGTGCTCACGCGCTTGCCCAGGGTTTCGATTTCGACGGGCACAGTGGGATCGACCTGCGCGATCTGCGATTGTACCCACGGAGCGATGGCCTTGGGCGGAAGCGTCGTCTTCAGGATCAGCACGGCCGAAGAGGCCGACTCCCAGTCTTCCGGCAGATTGCGGCGCAGGCGGTAGAATTCCGGCTCGTCCGCAGTGTTGAGGCCGGTGTTCTTCACGTTCGCGGCAACACCCTGCACCGTGAACCAGGGCCCTCCCGGGACGGGCTGCACATGCTGGCCGATAGGGTCTTGATTGGGAAATAGACGGGACGCAAGCAGGCTGCTGAGGATAAGAAAGTGATCGCTGGAAGTGAGTTGGCCGTCAGTGAATCCGCGCCCGCGCACGATGGGAATGTCGAGGGCGTTGAAGTAGCCCGGGGTGACCCAGCGCCACGCCACCATGCCCCCTGTTCTGCCGGTGGCGGGGGGCCGGCCCGCAACAGAAATGACGCTGTAGATTTGCTCGCGATGATAGCCACCCGGGGGCACCGTGTCGCTGAGGGCCACGACGGAGATGCCGGGTAGCCGGTGCAAGGCAGCGTCGGCCTGAGAGAAGAATTGCATCTGCGCCTGCGGCGTTGTGTAGCGGTACCGGTTCAGGGAGATTCCCGCCGTGAGCACGCCGTGCGTCTGCAGGCCCAGGGTCTGTGATTGCAGGCCCGTGAAGCTGCGCATGAGCAGTGCCGCGCCTGCAAGTAGAACCATACTGATGGCGATTTGAGCCGCCACCAGACTGCGTCGCAGCAACGTACGCGCGCCGGAGGCTGGAGTGCGGGCGGCAAGCGCGATGGAGCGCGGCCTGTGCAGCGTGGGGATGAGCCCAAAAATGATGCCAGACAACAGCGAGAGAAGAATTGTGAACAGGATAATACGGAGGTCGAGCCGGGCTTTACCGAGAAAGGGAAGGCTTGACGGTGCGATGGCTACAAAGACGTGCAGCAGCGCTTCGGCCAGCGCGGACCCCGCGGCTGCTCCGAAGAACGAAAGCAGAAGCGCCTCAGTAAGCGCCTGGCGAATGAGGCGGCGACGGCTTGCACCCAGGGCGGAACGCACCGCGAGTTCCCGCTCCCGGGCTGCAGCGCGCGTCAGCAGCAGACTGGCAACGTTGGCGCAGGCGATGAGCAGCACAGCCAACACCGCACCCAGCAACACCCAGGCCACAAGGCGCGAATCCTGCATCTGGCGGTCGCGTATCGATCGGACGCGGAGATGAACTTCGCTGCGAAAGCGCGGCGGCGCAAGACTGAGCGAGTATTCGAAGACGGGCTGGAGTTGCGCGATTGCCCGCTGGACGGTGATGCCGGGCTTGAGCCGCGCGAAGGCATAGAGGACACGGCCTGGATCCGCCTTGCGCTCCGCGGCCTCGTCGAGCGCTTCGGGCATTACCACGTCGGCCTTTTCAAGTACTGGCATCTCGAAGTTAGCAGGCAGAACGCCGACTACGCGAACTGCATGGCCGTCGATGTCAATCAGGCGATTTAGAATGCCGGGGTCGCGACTGTAATGGCTGAGCCAAAGTGCATAGGAGATGAGGGCGACCCTGGGCCCATTGGGACGATCTTCCTCAGGGAGGAAATTGCGCCCCAGTACTGGTGAAATGCCGAGTGTCGGCAGGAAGTTCGCTTCGACTCCGGCGCAACTGAGTCGCGCGGGATTGTGTTCGGTGAGGTCGCACTCGTTTACGCCGGTCTCTGAAGTAAGAGAGGCGAATGGCTTTTGATGATCGCGCCAATCGTAGTACGAACCGCCGAGCATGAACTCCTGCGGGATGATTGGAGCGACGAGCCCTACGGAAACCAACCTGTCCGCATGCGCATAGGGCAGGCTGCGGAAGAGGATGCGATCCACGACGCTGAAGACCGCGGTGGTGGTGCCGATGCCCAGCGCGAGCGTTATTATTACGGTTACGGTGAAGACGGGATTGCGGCGAAAGCCGCGCAGCGCATAGCGAATATCGCGCAGCAGGTTTTCGAGCCAGGGCAAGGTACGGCGGTCGCGGTGGGCCTGTCGGGTTTGCTCGGCGCCGCCCAGTTGGAGGAGAGCCTGGCGGCGGGCTTCTTCTGGGCTGAGGCCGGCGCGGATGCCTTCTTCGGTGTGCATGACGATGTGGGATTCAAGCTCGGCGCGAAATTCTTCTTCGGCACGGCCGGGGTGCAGCAGGCCGATGAGACGCATCCACAGGGCTCGGAGTCTGGCTCGCAGCGGGTCCATCTCAGGCCTCCTCGACGGGCGAGAGGAAGCGCGCCAGAATCTCCGTGGTCTGCTCCCACTCGGCGGCGGCCTTG
>JAJXXG010001265.1 GCA_021781255.1 Acidobacteriota bacterium | reverse complement strand
CGCTTCCCACTTCCCCACACCCCCGACGACCGCTACTTGAAATCAAAAGAAGCTGCGCTAAACTAACATGCTAACTGGTACAAAACATCGGGCAATCCAATCGGCTCAACAGCAGATAAGGCAACACAAACGCCCACTGCTCGTCCGACACATCCGTCAGATACGACCTTCCAGCTCCGTTGCACATCCCTCCATGCTGGACAACAAAAAACACCCCCGCCAAGAATCTACTATGGTGCGATGGCCATAAAACTTTCAAATCAAATGTCAGGCGCAAACTACCCTTATTCCTTTGGCGCTGAACGCTTCACGCGAGTCTTCAGATATGCCTGAGTCAGTAACCAGCACATCAACCGCAGAGCTTGGGCAAACACATACCCTACTTATACGGTCGATCTTACTTGAATCAGCAACCATAATTACCTGAGACGATTGTCTCATCATTGCTCTGCAGAGCTCGGCCTCTTCTGAATGGAGAGTCGTAGAACCGCAGCCGAGATCGAAGCCCATGGCTCCGATAAATACCTTGTCCAGGTAGACTTCTTTGAGGAAAGAGGCGGCGGACTCTCCTCTGAGAGCAAATCTCAACCCCTCAGCTAATGCACCGCTCGTCAACATCGCCTTGACGGCAGATTGATGGCTTAATTCCATCGCAATGTTGAGTGCGTTCGTGACGACGGAGATACGACGTCGATGACGAAGGGCACGGCCGATCTGTGTGGTTGTAGTTCCAGCAGTTAATCCAACGGTCTCTCTCTCTCCGATTAACTCGCTTGCGACTAATCCAATGCGCCGCTTCTGTTCTGCAAGTTCCAGTTGGTCTACTTGGATTGAACAGTCACTTTGGAAGGGCCTATAGAGCAGGGGCCCTGGAAGCATAGCGCCAACTCGGGAGCGAAGCACAAGACCGCGACTTTCAAGCCGAGCTAGATCACGACGGATGTTCGTCGCAGAAGTTCCAATCTGTTCAACGAGTCCTTCAACCGAGATCTCGCCAGCTTGAAGCACCACTCGCATTATAGCTTCGGCTCGAGAATCAATCTTACTTGCTTGACATGCCGTTGCCCCTGTTCGAATTGAATCGGTAGAGTAAGACCCTCTCTTGGGCTCTCCCTGACGAAGAGATAACTCCCCGTCGAGGAAGCCAATCGGCGACGCTTACTGTAGAGCCGTCAATGGATGCCATCCAAGCACATCTAACATCATGCACAGACGTGAGAGTCTACGGTGTCTCAGCCAGATCGAATGCGGCCATCTCCTGGATGCTCATCAACAGGAACCGGGGGAGGTGAAAGAAGCCTTTGTAGTTGTTCCCCTTGCAGAGGTTTGACGGTACTCCCTCCCTGTCGCAGTATCCGAACCACTCGCCATATTCCGGGTCGCTGAAATGACGGAACGCATAATCATCGAGACGCTCGAGATGGGTGAGCCAGCGGCTGTTGCGGGTGGTCGTATAAGCGAGGATTACGGCGTAGATAGCTTCAGTATGTACCCACCATAGTTTCATATTGGACTCCAATGGCAGCGGGGGACGGCCTTCGATGTCCATGAAGTAGTAGATACCACCGTACTGCTGGTCCCAACCAAACTCCAGCGAGCTTTCCATGATGCTGAGCACCTGCTTTTGCAGCGCGGGGTTTGGCTGTTTGCGGAGCGCGAGCAGCAGGAACCAGGCTGCTTCGATGGAGTGGCCTGGGTTCAAGAGTCGCCCATCTGGTGAATCGAGATGGAAGGTGCCATCTTTGCCGACCTGCTCCATGAGGACGTTACTGCGCGGTTCGCGGTGTTTGAGCGCGGCAGTGATCGAATCCGCTAATAGGCTGGAGTAGCGAGGATCGTTGTCGACCGCCATCAAGTCAAGGAGCAACATGATCGTCACCATGACCTCGGCGAGATTGCTGGTAGTTGGCAGCCCGGCAAATGCTGGCCTGTCAAGCAGGGTTGGCGCTTCGATCCAGGATTGAATTCTCCAGAAGAGATCGATGGCTTCCCGACGCAGAGCGGGATCACCGATTGCCTTCGAGTACTCGAGAAACCCGGCTACGATGAATACCGCCCCATAGGGCTTGCGCTGGAATGATGCGGGACTGCCATCCTGCATGAGACTGAAATAGCAACGGCCCTCTGCATCGAAGGCGTGCTGGCGTACGAACTGTACGCCCTGCGCGGCGGCATCCAGCCACTCCTGCCTTCGTTCCACTTCGTTGTAGAGCTTGCTGAAGGTCCAGATGGCGCGGCCTTGGAGCCATATGTATTTGCGCGTGTCGTAGACCGCGCCGAAACGGTCGAGACAGGTGAAGTAGCCTCCGCAATACGTGTCAATGGAATGGCGCTCCCAGAATGGCACGACCGAGTCGAGTAACTCTTTCTGATAGCGCTGGCGATAGGTTTCAAACATGGATTTCAGCTCCGGTGACTGGTGTGAGTATCTCGGATTCGAAGATAAGCACGACTGGACAACGTGAATGCGGCCAAACTTCCTTTCCCGATGGAAAGGAAGCATGTTGACACATCCAGCGATAGTATATTATCAATTCATATGTTGAAGGGGCGTCCTTTGATACTTGCTGGGGTTGGGACCGCATTGGCGGTCGGTACTGGAAGTCTTCGGGTTGATGAATCGCCTCGGCTGCCACGAGCAATCGCTGGACAGTTTGTTGGAGTGGTTGGTAGTTCGCTGGTGGTGGCGGGCGGGTCGCGGTGGACGGCACCTCCAAGCGAAGGTGGAAAGAAGATATGGCACGCCCGTATCGAGACGCTTGAGACGGGCGGAACCGAGTGGCATGAGGTTCCGCGGCTGCCGCGGGCGCTGGCTTATGGCGGCGCGGTCTCGCTGAAAGAGACGCTGGTGCTTGCGGGCGGCGAGGATGATCTGGCTGTGTCGCGAGGCGTCTGGGGGCTGGAGAAGCGTGACCAGAGCTACTACTTGTCGGCGTGGGCGGAGTTGCCGACACCGCTTGCCAACTTTTCGATGGCGGCGACGGGAGACCGGGTTTACGTCCTAGGTGGCCAGAGTTCGAAGAACTCTCTCGCGAGTGCCGAGCTTTGGAGTTTGCGTGTGGACGCGCATGGGACGCCCGATTCGCGGTGGCGCAAAGAGGCTTCGCTGCCTAGAGCAGGGCTGATTCTCTCGGCTGCGGCTGGCGGTATGGACAGACTCTATATTGTCGGCAGAGCTACGTTGGTTCCCTCCGAGAACGGAGTTCCGGAGCGGCGCTACTTGCGTGAGGCCTGGAGCTTTGATCCAGCCACGGGGTGGAAGCGTCTGCCGAATCCGACCGCGCTTGCAGTCGCTGCGCCTGCCGTCTGTGAACGCAAAGGAGATTTTCTTCTGATCGGCGGGGATGATGGCCATATGGCTGGCGTTGCGCTTCGCCCGGGAGAGAGACACCCAGGCTTCGGTCGTAACGTAATGCGCTACACCACAGAGAGCAATCAGTGGATCTCCGTGGGTGAGTTGCCCCATAGGGCTGGTGGCCACTGGAGCTGCAGTGTGGCGAGACGGTCGCATTGTTATTCCGGGGGGCGAAGACCGTCCCGGGAGCCGGTCTAATCGAGTGTTGAACTGAGCGTTGATAAGGAAGTGATAAATGAAGGAGTGTGGATGCACATGGCTGAACTAAATGGAATTTTCCCCGCATTGGTAACTCCAGTCAATAAGGATGGAGAGTTTCAGGCGAAGCCCTACGAAAAGTTGCTGGAGCGCGTCTATAAGGCTGGCGTTCAGGGTGTTTATGTATGCGGCCAGACCGGCGAAGGCTTTCAGTTGTCGCTGAATGACAGACGGACTGCGACTGAGTGCGCAGTGCGGAATTCGCCGGCAGGCGCGAAGGTCATCGTGCATGTGGGAACTCCAATAACCGCAGACGCTGTTGCGCTGGCAAATCATGCGGCGAAGAGCGGAGCTCACTTTGTGAGTAGTTTGCCTCCGGTGGGGAATTATTCGTTCGAGGAGATTAAGAGTTACTACGAAGCGATTGCACAGGCGTCTGAGTTGTCTCTGATGATCTACTACTTCCCTTCCATGGCTCCGGCCATTCGGACCACGGATCAGGTTCTGGAGCTGTGCGCTATTCCTAATGTAATCGGGCTCAAATTCACTGATTCCGATTTCTTCCGCCTGTGGGCTATTCGGCAGAGTAGAGCGGCGGTCTTTGCCGGAGCCGATGAGATGCTAATCTCGGGCTTGGTAATGGGAGCCAATGGAGGCATCGGAAGCACGTACAATCTGATCGCGGACAGCTTTGTGGAACTGTATCAACATGCGTCATCCGGCCGCTGGGAAGAGGCACGCGGTTCGCAGAATAAGATCAATGAATTTATTCAGGCGCTACTGCGCTATCCGATCCATCCGGTCATCAAGCAGGTTCTTTCGTGGACCGGTATCGATTGCGGAAGCTGCATCCTTCCGCGTCGTTCATTGACGTCGGCCGAGCAGACCGATCTACGCGCGCGTGTGTTAGGGACGGAACTCGGACGTAAACTGTTGGTTACATCAGAAGTGCTAGCGATATCAAGATCGAGATGAATAAATCCATCTACCCCTGGATTGTGGTCGCGCTCCTATGGGTGGTGGCTGCCCTGAACTATATCGACCGGCAGGTCATTTTTTCACTGTTCCCTCTGCTGCGAGCGGATCTGCATGTAACGAACACACAGTTGGGATTTCTGGGCACAGCGTTCTTGTGGGTCTATGGCGTAGCCAGTCCATTGGGCGGATATGTGGCCGATCGCTTCAACCGGCGCAGCGTCATATTGCTGAGCTTCGTGATCTGGTCTGCAGTCACGTTTCTGGTCGGGCTCGCGCATAGCTATTCTGAACTGCTGACGGCACAGGCATTGCTGGGCGTCAGTGAAGGATTCTATCTGCCTGCGGGATTGGCTCTGATCGCCGACTACCACAGCGGCGCGACGCGATCTCGCGCTATCGGTCTGCACCAGAGCGGTCTCTATGCTGGTGTCGCGCTTGGAGGATTCGGCGGAAGCTGGATCGGCCAGCATTACGGATGGCATGACGTCTTCTATGTGCTGGGGGCATGCGGCGTACTCTATTCCATCGTGTTGTTTGTTGCATTGAGAGATCCGCCAAAAAGGCAGGAGGTCAGGGGCAGCTACGTGAGCGTTCTTCCCTTCACCAAAGCTATGCGGGAGCTTGCCAGCAACAACTCGTTTCTGCTTCTGGTGCTGGCGAACGGCTTCGCCGCCATCTCTTTCTGGTGCATCTACGCGTGGCTGGCCACGTTTTTGTATGAGCGCTTCCATGTCAGTCTGACGGCCGCCGGATTCTCTTCCACGTTCTATATCCAGGCTGCCTCCTTTGCGGGAATCCTCGGTGGCGGCTGGCTGGCCGATAGCTGGTCGAGAACCAACCGGCGCGCGCGCGCATGGACGCAGGCGATTGGATTGATGCTGGCTGGCCCTGCTTTGTTCCTGGCTGCCGGCACAGGATCGTGGTGGATACTCCTTCCCTGCCTGGTGTGCTTCGGCCTTGGGCGCGGATTCTTCGACTGCAACCTGATGCCGGTACTCTGCCAGGTCGTCTCAGAGAAGCTGCGGGCCACTGCGTATG
This sequence comes from Acidobacteriota bacterium, assembly GCA_021781255.1. Next base: position 1,721 of record JAJXXG010001265.1, on the reverse strand, counting down.
GGATCTTCAATTTCACGTCCTGTGTCTGCGGTGGCCTGATGGCACTCGCGGCCGGCATACTCAAAGACCGGGTTGGCCTAGGCGTCGCGCTTGAGGTCTCTGCGGCGTTTCTGGTTGCGGGCGCTGTCTGTCTTGCGGTTTTGAAGGTGAATCGAGTCAAGCCATCCGCAGTGAACGCTTAGCCCATTGAGAATTTGTTGTGTAAATAGATAATCGATCATCATATATATTGAAGTGGGACGGATAAGCACGAGATGTGTCACTTTCTGAATTATTTGGCGTAAGCGGCCCTCTCGGCGCGGACCCGGTCGGCGCCTCATGCAACAGGCTTGCTGACTGTGCGGTAAAGGGTGGATCTGGCAATTCCGAAGCGGACGGCGATTTCGCCAACGGGGATGCTGGCCGTTTTAAGCAGAGAGCGAACGGTCTTGATCGCCTTTGGGGACCTAAGGTCGCAGATATGATTTGCGGCAAGCTCAACTATTGCGACCACCCGGAGCGGGACTCGAGTGCGGCGGCCCCCTGCGTTTAGGTCAGCGGTGCGCGTGCGCCATGGCGGATATGGACGATTTCGACGCGTTTAGACTGATGGTCGACGCGGTAGAGGATGCGATAGATGTGGGGCTTATTGCCGTAGAGAAGGAAGCGGAGTTTTGAATCGTAGCGGGTGAGTGTGCCGCGGTCGGGGAGAGTGGCAAGCTTTTCGATGTGGGACTGAAGGCCGTCGAACCAGTAAGCCGCGGCTCGGGAGTCGGCGGCGTGGATGGATGCGAATATCTGGCCGAGGTCGCGTTCGGCGCGGCGTGAGAACTCTACGCTATAGGCCATGTTGCTTGCGGAGGTCGGCGAAGACTTTGGCGGCTGGGCGGGTGCGGGTGGCGGCGATGTCGGCGTCGCCCTGGCGGACGCCTTCACGCTCGCTGGCGGCGGCGGCGACGTCGAGGAGGCACTGGTAGGCGGCGGCGGAGAGGACGGTGGCTTCGGCTCTGCCGTTGACGGTGAGGATGATGGGACGGCCGGTCCTCTTGAGCTGCTTCATCATTTTGACGGAGTTGTTGCGGAAGGTGGTGAGTGGCTGGATGTCCTGGGTGATGTCGAGCATGGTGGCCTCCGATAGAGGTATTTTATCATACCTTGTGAGGTATTGCCTTGACAGTTGTCCTAGGGTCGCGCCCCAGGCTGGCATATATTGCGCCGTTGGCGCATGAGAATTGGGAGCATAGTGTGCACCTGCGGGTAAGCTGCGATCATCCGCAGGTGCCGCTGTTGCACAAGAGAGCACAGACCGCGAAACGTGAGGAAGCTGGGATGAAGAGCCCCACATTGAGCACAGATTTGTCGGTGAAGATAGCGTTTATAACAGACGGATCGCGCTGGCTCCAACGAGGCGGCAGCGATGTACCTGCTTACTTTTGTTCGTTGCCATCCCACGTTGGGAAAAACTACTATCTAGTTTCCTGAGTCTGAAGTTCTGATACAAAAGCGAGCGACAGAGTCGAGGATTTGGTCTGCTGTCTTGTGCCAGACGAAGGGTTTTGGGTCTTGGTTGTGGTGCTGGATGAAGGTGCCGATGGCGTCTACGAGTTCCTTGGTAGAGCGGTGAACGCCGCGCCGGAGTTGTTTTTCGGTGAGCGCGGCAAACCATCGTTCTACCAGGTTGAGCCATGAGGCTGAGGTTGGCGTGAAGTGGAGATGGAAGCGTGGCCTCCTGGCCAGCCAGT
>JAJXXG010001007.1 GCA_021781255.1 Acidobacteriota bacterium | reverse complement strand
TGGTCCGGGCACTATGACGTGCAGGGAACCATCTGGGCGACGGCGCACACCACGCAGTTTGCGCAGCCCGGCTGGCAGTATCTTGACTCGGCATCCGGCAATCTGCCGGGAAAAGGCAGCTACGTGTCACTGCGCTCTGCCAATCACAAGGACTGGAGCGTTGTGCTGGAAACGATGCATGCCACGCATCCGCAAACCGCTTCCTTCACAATCGACAGCGGCCTCGCGGATTCCAATATCTACGTGTGGGTGACCAATGACACGCATGTGCTCGAGCGTGTGGATGTTCTGCATCCGGCGAACGGCAAGTTCACTTACACGTTCGAGCCCCAGTCGCTCTATTCGCTTACGACAACAACCGGTCAGGGAAAGGGAACAGCGGAGCCTCCGCCGGCAAAGGGATTTCCGCTTCCGTATCAGGATGACTTTGAGCAAACAGAGCTGGGACACACGCCCAGGTATCTCTCTGATCAGGATGGGGCATTCGAAGTACAGCCATGCGATGGGCGCTCTGGACGATGCCTTGAGCAGGTGATCTCGACGAAGCCTATTCCCTGGGGACCGCTTCCGGATCCGTTTACGATGGCGGGGGATTCCGAATGGACTGACTACAGCATCGCAGCGGATGTTCGCTTCCTGTCAACGGCTCCGGCTGTCCTGATTGGCCGCATCGACTCTGCCAATGTCTTTCAGGATGGCAAAGCCCACTGGCCAAGCGGCTATGTATTCAGCCTCAGCCCGAATGGTGCGTGGCAACTCGCGTCGGCGCATTTCAAGCAAGCGTCTGATGTGCTCGCCTCAGGCTCCACGCAAATCGATGCGTCCAAGTGGCATCACCTTGAGCTGCGCTTCCATGCAAAGCAAATCGAAGCACGACTCGATGGCGTCTCTCTAACGACTATCGACGATGCGGCCCATACGCACGGCATGTTCGCTGTTGGTTCGGAGTGGAATCACACGCAGTTTGACAATCTTGTAGTGAGCGGCAACTGAGCGTCGAATCACCTTTAACGGCTCCCGGCCGATGTTGCAGGCGGCATCCGGCAGAACGACGTCGATTGTTCGAACTGGTAGAAATCCATGCGCGCGGAGTAGAGCAATGCTCCTCTCCGCGCGCATGGCAGAAAGCGGGTTTACTGGCCGCAGGCTGCGTTATGCGCATTCGGCATCGCGAGGAAGGTAATGCTCTTCGGCGCGAACGTCACTGTCCCTGCATGGGTTGACTGGCCCTTCAATTCCGGCAGCGAATCATCGGCACCCAGCTTTAGATCAACACCGTTCAGCTGGACCACGCTTGCCGTCAGTTCCTTTGCCGTGAGGGTGTAGCGCTCTGACTTGACTGGCACATTCAGTGACTGCGCATCGGTTTCGCTCGCATTAATGGCCAGCAACGCAACGCCGCCCGGATGGTTGCGCAGACACTGGGCATACAGGTGAAGGCTTGCTGCCGGCGAGGCGCCTGCTTCAAGCACGGTGGTTCCCATCAGCTTGCGCCACAGCAGTGCCGACCAGTAGTTGGGGCGCGGCTCAAAGGTGTACTCCTGCAGCAGGCCGTAGTCGCTGGCAGCCAGCGTGTTGTGTGCCTGCACCTGCACGCCGCGCTTGGCCAGGTCGCCAAGCTGGTTCAGATAACGGAAGCTGTCCACAAAGGTGGAGGCCCAGCGGTCACCGCCGCAGGCTGTCTGCGCTGTCTCTGTATTCCACATGGGCTTGCCGGGCATAAAGCGGTCGCGGAGTGCGCCATAGTATTGCTCGCCCTTATCGCCGCGCGCGAGCCAGTCCTCTGTGAGCGCAGCGTCCAGCGTGGTGTTGGCTGCGCGGCCCATGCTGGAGCAGCGGCTGGAAACGGCGCCGTAGGTGTGGTAGCTGAATGCATCAAAATACTGAGCCGCTCCGGCCAGAATATCCTTAGCCCTCATGATGTTTGAGACGGGAGGGATGACCATGCCCTCTTCGCCGACGCTGCCGGGGCCGAGGATGATGATCTTCGGATCAGCCTGTTTGAGAAATGCATGGAACACGGCAAGGTCTTTGCTGTAGTCGGCCGCGCTGTAGCCTTTGGGTGAGCCGCCCATCTCCGGCATGGTGGGCTCGTTCATCAGCTCAGCTGCGGCAATCACGCCGTGGTTGGCCTGGGTGAAGTCGAGAATTTCTTTGGCCTGCGCGGGAGTCCAGATGCCCGATGCATCGCGCGTGCCCGCACTGATGGCGAAGGATGTGACGATCGGCGCGTCAACCGCGTTGGAGAAGTCGATCACGCCCTTCCACGCCTTGCGCGTCAGAATGGCCTTGTAGCCGTCGGGAACCTTGTCCGATGCGGTCGCGCCTGCATCCTGGAAGAAGGTGGTGTTTGCCCAGGTTCCGCTTACGCGAACATACGCAGGCCCGAGCGCTGCGGCCAGTTTGCGAAGCCGGGGATTGTAGAGATCAATTGGCTTGCGAAACTCGTACAGCGAAGCCGACATTCCGGTGGGCTGATTGCCGCCACTTGGGTTTGCCGTTTGTGTGCTGGCATACGGCTTCCAGAAGCGTCCTCCGGTGATCTCCACCATCTCTATGTTGTAGGACTGAAAACGCTCATCCACTGTGCCGACGCGCGCCATGTGGGCCGGAGCGATAGACGATGGCTTGGCGCCTGGCTCACCGGCGATGGCCGGCACAACGCTAAGAGCGGCGAAGATGCCGCCAGCAATAAAACCTGCAAAGCTACGCTTTCTCATACAAACAATTCCTTTCAGTGCTGTTGGATCTGTGCCGTTCCCCGGCGGTTGAATTGAGTTGTCATTGGCGTGCAGCGTGTTACGGGCTACTGGTTGACGCCGCTTGCCAGGAACCCTCCATCGACAACGAGAGTCTGGCCGCAAACAAACGATGCTGCTTCAGAGGCGAGGAAGATGGCTGCGCCGACCAGCTCGATCGTTTTTCCGAATCGGCCCATCGGAGTGCGCATCAGAAGCTCCTGTCCGCGCGGAGTGCTGTCGAGCAACTGGGCATTCAGATCGGTGCGGAAGACGCCCGGAGCGATGGCATTCACCGTCACGCCCTTGCTTGCCCACTCCACTGCAAGCGAGCGCGTCAGCGAGACCACGCCCGCCTTGCTGGCGGCATAGGCGGCAACTTCACTCAATGCGACAAAGCTGTTGAGAGACGCAATATTGATGATTCGTCCATAGCCGCGGTCGAGCATGTGCCTGCCAAACACCTGGCACGCGCGCAGCGTTCCCGTGAGATTGGTGTCAAGAATGTCAGTCCACTCTGTCTCTGGAAAATCAATCGTGGGCTTGCGCGAGATTTTGCCCGCGCAGTTGATGAGGATATCCACCTTGCCAAATGCCTTGAGTGTCTCTTCGCAGAGCCGCTCCAGCGACGATCGACTGCAGACATCGGACGGCACGCGCAGTGACCGGCGGCCCAGTTGCTCGATCTCCGCGGCAACCTCTTCCACCTGCTGAGCGCGGCGGCCCGTGGGCACCACGTCCGCGCCTGCCTGCGCCAGTCCCAGCGCCATGGCGCGCCCAATGCCGGACGTGCCGCCTGTTACCACTGCCACTTTGCCTTGCAGGCTCAATAGTTCGCTTGCCATCTCGTTCTCCCTGGCTGCGGTCAGCAGCCCCTCGTTCTTCAAATGCTGCATGATCGCGTCCACCGCCTCTTCGGGCCTTCCCGCCACGGAGATGGACCACGCCTGCGCGGGCTTTTCAAACGTCTCAATCTGGCTCTCAAGCAGCTGCGTGCTCATGAATTCGTGCCGGCGCGCGCGTAGCCGCGTGCGCAGCACTTCCACCGGCGCTACAAGGTCGATCAAGCGAAACTCGTGGCTGCCAAAGCCGTCCACAAGGCGCTGCCTGTATTTCTTCTTCAGTGCAGAGCAGGCAAAGATCGCGCTGCGGTTCTCCTGGAAGTACCGCGACATGCGGTCATGCAGAATGCTCAACCACGGCAGGCGATCATCGTCCGTGAGCGGTATGCCCGCCGCCATCTTCCGCTTGTTATCGGCGGGGTGATAATCGTCGGCGTCTTCAAAGCGCCAGCCTGTGCGCGCGGCCAGCAGCTTGCCTATCGTCGTTTTTCCAATTCCGCTCACGCCCATCAGGATGAGGATCATAACGGCAGCTCCACTTTGCGAAGTCCCGGCGCCAGAGCCACCAGCACGAGGAGCGCCAGCAGGTACGCGCTTGCGGCAATGGCAAACAGGCTTGCGTAGCTGTGCGTGAGCTGAAGAATGTGCCCGGCGTAAGCGGCCAGCAAAGCGCCACCCGCGGATCCTGCCATTCCTCCAATGCCGGTCACTGACCCGATGGTTGTGCGCGGGAACATGTCCGAGGGCGTGGTGAGCAGGTTTGCCGACCATCCCTGATGAGCCGCGGCAGCAAGGCTCAGCAGGGCCACGGCGGTCCATTCTGAGACAACCCGGGTCGCCATGAAGATGGGCACAACCGCGAGCGCGCATAGAAGCATGGCGGCAAGCCGCGCGGAGTTTTGCGACAGATGCAGGCGCCGAAAGATCTGTGGCAGCCATCCGCCGCCGATGCTGCCTACGGCGGAAGCGTTGTAGACGATCACCAGAGGAAGCCCCAGATGGGAGAGGTCGAGATGAAACTTTGCGCTGAAGTAGGAGGGCATCCAGAAGAGATAGAACCACCAGATCGGGTCTGTGAGAAATTTGGCGAGCGCAAATCCCCATGTCTGGCGGACGACGAGCAAACGACGCCATGGCATGGCGCGGCCGAGCTGGGCTGCCGATTCCTGGTAGATGTGGCGAAGCTCCGCACCCGTCAGCGTGGGATGGTCAGCGGGTTTGCGGTATTTGCTGAACCACCACAGAATCCAGATGGCGCTGAGAATGCCCGTGGCGAGAAACGCCGCATGCCAGCCGAAACGGATTGTCACCCACGGCACGAGGATGGGCGCAAGGATGGCGCCCAGATTTGCACCCGAGTTGAATATCCCCGTAGCCAGGGCGCGCTCCCGCTGCGGAAACCACTCGGCCACGGTCTTGATGGCTGCGGGAAAGTTGCCGGATTCTCCCACGCCCAGCGAGAATCGCGCCACGCCGAACTCCAGCACGGAGTTGGCCAGCGCGTGTCCCATGGCGGAGAGGCTCCAGACCGCCATGATGACCATATAGCCAATGCGCGTGCCGACCTTGTCGACGAATCGCCCGGCGGCAATCAATCCGATGGCATAGGCAATCTGGAAGGCATCCACGATATAGCCATATCCGATCTCCGTCATGCCGATGCTGTGTTCAAGCGTCGGTTTCAGGATCGAGATGACCTGCCTGTCCATGTAATTGATTGAAGTTGCGACGAAGAGCATGGCGCAGATCGTCCATCGCACGCGACCGATCCGCGCCGCGGGCTCCGCGCTTGCATCGCAATGTTCAACCAGTGGGATTGAGTTAGGCATCAACTAGCTCCGTGCGACGAGAAAGGCTTGCCGGAACCTCTTCCCGCAGGACATTCCTCATGGCCTGAAACTGCCGCGCACTGTGAGGCGCAATGCGCGGCGGGTCTGCTAAAAGAAGACCATCAGCATGGTGTTGTAAATGAGTGTGTTGCGATATTTGGCGCCGGGCACGGGTCCCTGCGTGTACCCCAGCGCGTTTACCCAGTACGCCGTCCGGTAGAGCTTGTAGTTGTAGGTCGGCGTCAGCGACCACGAACCCTTGGAAAACGTGCCGGGCGCCTTGGTCCTGGTCAGGTCCGGGCTGTATTCGCTGTGAGCGCCCACCAGCGAGAAGAAATCGCCGGGCCGCTTTGCAAACGGGCCCGAATAGTAGGCGCGGGCTTCGTAGTACTGGTAGTAGGTATTGACGGCCGGGGGCGAATACATCGCCGATCCGCCGATAAACAAGCCGTGCCGCTGGTTGGCGGGATTCGGCTGCGTGGCCTGCTTGTCGGCCGCCACGTAGTAGGCGTAGTTGGGCGTGTCGTACTGGTTGGTGTTGTAGTTCCGGTACTTCGTCCTGTTATTCATGTAGCCGGCGCGGACCCACAGTGCCGTCGGGTTCTTGTACTGGGACTTCTGGTAATCCACTTCCATGATCGACAGCAGACCGTCGCCTTTGGTCCACACGCCGTGCCTGGCGTCGTAAGCGGGCCCGGGGGCAAAGCGGAATCCCACCTTGTCCTGTTCCTGTTCGCCAACGCTGTTCATCGGCGAGTAGCTGCGCTGGAAGCCCACCTTGGCGTAGAAGTGATTCGGCAGGTTTTGCCGTACGTTGAACGACGGAGCCTGCTGCGGCTTGTTGGACAAGCCGACGTTGTAGGGGAGCACTCCCAGCACGCCGGCCGCTCCGTTGTTGGCAAGGCCGCCGACACGCATCTGGATGAACTCTTCGGCGTTCGACATGTAGCCGCCCTTGAGCTGCAGATTGTCTTTGAAGAAGCCCTTGTAGAAGCTGGCCTCGTCGAAATCCAGCGTCTCCGGGCCGCCCGGATACCAGCTCACCTTCTGGATGCCGGCATCCAGCACCAGCTGCGCGTCCTTCAAATGGAAGGCGCGCATGTCGTAGGCCAGCGTCAGGTAGCTCGACGACTGGTAGAAGTTGTCCTGGCCCGGGTAGGAGATCTTGTCGTAGGGGACCTCAGGGCTCAAGGTGTTTCGCGCGAAGAGCGTCTGGTTGATGGCATACACGCCGATGCCGTACTTCTCTTCCAGCTCCTTGCGGAAATTGTTGAAAGGGATAAAGGTCCGGGCCGAGTCCGGCGGCATCAGAAGAATCTGACCCTTGAGGATACCGCCCAACTGCTCCGGCGTTGGTTCGGGTTTGGACTGGGGCGCGGCTGGCTTGGCCGAATCGGACTGGGCGTATACGGTAGCTGCCGCCATGAACACTGCCAGAATGAAATATAAAGACTTGCATATCCCGTTGGCGCGGCGGGCATTTGCCCGTTTGCAAGAGGTTGTGGAGGGGTTTTCGGAACGAATGGTATACTCCGCAACCAGAAAAGAGCTCTGCGCTCCGCTTACAAGGGGCGCAATCTTTGGACTCATGGCCTGTTATCCTTAAGCGTATTTGGGAACCACCGATGCACCGAGGCTTGGATTACCGGCTCGGTTCGGGACTCGAATTCAGAGTAGGGGCGCGGCAGTCGGAGCTCAAGATTGCTACCGTAGTGCAGGGGGATTGCTCCGAGACGTATCAAGCGCGCGAAGGGGTGGATTCCTCAGGCTTAAGCGCAGTTCTGCCGGGCGTATCAAGCGCCTTGCTACGTGGCTTGTTACGCGCGCTGCGGCAGGGTCGCCGGGGAGAAGGGGAAGAGCACGTATGGAGTCGGAGGCATCGACCTGGC
>JAJXXG010001229.1 GCA_021781255.1 Acidobacteriota bacterium | reverse complement strand
GCTATGCTCCTTCCCTTTCTAAAGTGGATTCAAAGCGGAAAGACCACTGAGTTTGCTGAAGCCGTTGAGGCAAACCCCTCGCTGGCTGAATGGCACGACGCTCAGGGCATCTCAGCCCTGATGTGGTCCATCTATTATCAGCAGCCGCTCGTGCGCGACTTCCTGCTGGCGAAGCTTGCAGAACGCGGAGTAAAGCTGGACATTTTTGAGGCGGCTGCGACTGGAAACACGGTAAGGCTGGAAGAGATTCTCGCGTCCGATCCGGCTGCCGTGCAGGCCTACTCACCGGACGGTTGGACGGCCTTACACCTTGCAGCGGCTTTTGGGACTCCTCAGGCAGCGCTCGTTCTTCTGCAGCACGGTGCGAATGTCAGCGCCGTCTCTAAGAATCCCCAGCGCAACCAGGCACTGCATGCGGCGTTATCTCTGGGCTGCAACATTGAGCTGACCACGATTCTGCTGAATCACGGAGCCGACCCCAATGCAGTCCAGGTGGGCGGATTTACTCCATTGTTTTCAGCAGCCTCCTCCAATCGCAAGGACCTGGCGGAGCTGCTTGTTTTGCGCGGCGCCAACCCAAATCCGGCCAACGACGCCGGCAAAACACCTGCCGACTTCGCACGCGAGCGCGGCCACCTGGATATGGCCGAATGGATTGAATCACTGCCTGCAGGGCCTGCGTTCCACGCTTTCAGAGGTTCCAACTGAGCACTTCCTCTGCCCTGTAGAATCGGGTACTTTACAACCGGAGATCGGTGGCACTTCTTGTTCCCTGTTCACGTGGCAACCCTGCTTGTCTGGACCATTTCGTTGGTCAGTATTGGTTGCATGCTGATAAGACCGCGACGCATTGAAGAGGCCTACTGGGTCTGCGGCGGGGCGTTGCTGCTTGTGCTTGCAGGGCTCATGCCGCTAAAGTCTGCTGCCCAAGCTGCTGCAAGAGGCTGGGATGTCTATCTCTTCCTGGCCGGCATGATGATCCTTGCGGAGCTTGCCCGCGTCGAGCAGGTTTTTGACTGGACCGCCAACTTTGCGGCTATTCATGCCAACGGCTCTCCCGCCAGGCTCCTGTGGCTGGTCTATTGCGTCGGCTGTGCAGTCACTGTCTTTCTCTCAAATGACGCTACTGCCGTGGTGCTTACGCCGGCTGTTCTTGCAGTCGTGCGCCGCGCGCAGGTTCGTCCACGGCCTTACCTCCTGGCCTGCGCGCTGACAGCCAATGCGGCAAGTTTTTTCCTGCCCATCTCGAATCCTGCAAATCTGGTCGTCTTTGATGGTCATTTGCCGACATTATTCCACTGGCTTGCCATCTTCCTTCTCCCATCAACCGCCGCAATCCTGGCGACTGGAGCCGTTTTGTCCTTTTATTCAAGACGGGAACTCGCTGGGCATATTCAGAGTGTTCCCGGCAAAGCATCGCTCACGCCGGAGGGCAGTTTGGCCCTTGGCGCGCTGGTCGCTTCCGCAGCGGTCCTCCTTGTCTGCTCTGCGTTCGGAATTCCCCTCGGCGCGCCCACCTGCGGCGTTGCTCTGCTCGCGCTTGCCGTCATTCGATTTCGCAACCGGAAAACTCCGCTCCGCGTGTTGCGTGGTGTCGCATGGTCGGTATTGCCACTGGTCGCCGGACTCTTTGTGATTGTGGAGGCGCTGCATACGGCCGGTCTGCTGAAGCTCGGGCTCCTCGGGCTTTCGTCTCTGGCCAGCGTACCGGGCTGGACGGCCAAACTCCTCGCATCATCCGCTGTTGCATTGCTCTCAAACGGGATGAATAACCTGCCTGTCGGATTGATGTGCGCTTCCACAATTAGCCATGCGCACGCATCTGGCATTCTCGCTCATGCGATGCTCATCGGCGTCGACCTCGGACCGAATCTTTCTGTCACCGGTTCTCTGGCCACCATTCTTTGGCTCATCGCATTGCGCCGTGAAAACGTAGAGATTTCCGCCTGGCAGTTCTTCCGCGTTGGCATCGTGGCGATGCCTCTCGCCTTGGGAGCGAGCCTTCTGCTCCTCTGGCATTGACGAATCGCATTAACCGCGCAAAGGTTTCCTCTTCCCGACGAATCAGATCTTCGAGCTTTGGCTTGTGCTTCGCCTTCCTCCCCTTGCGCGGCTCGTCGTCCACCACGCGCGAGGGCCGGGGTTGTCCCACGCGCTCCCGTGCGTTGGCTTTTACCGCCTTTGTGGCTGAAAATCCGGCTTGCTTGCTTTTAGGCATGGCAAGGATGAGTATGGAATAGTTCGTTTGGAAGAGGAAGCCCTCAAAACGAGCGAATTGGAAATGCAGGGCCGGAGCGCAGCAGATTATGGAAGAGCGGGAGTTTTTCACAGAGACAACAGAAACCAGAACCCACACTCTCACTTGCCCAAAATGCGGTCAGGCAGCGGAGTACAAGGTCACTTGGGTTGTTCGCCGCAAGCGCGCCCAACTGCCTCGTCATGCGGATGAACGAGATCGGGCGCGGTTCGCCAAGGCACAATCGTATATGGTTCGTCGGGACGACAAACTGGCTTGTACAAATATGCGCTGCCGTAAGCCGTTTGAGATCACATCTCTCCAGTCGCTAGCGTTCCTCGCCGACTAAAGCAAAAGCAGCCTCGATGTGTCCCGGAGTGGATCCTCTCAAATCGACGCAACCCTCACGGAGCGGCGACCCGGAAACGTTCTCAAAGGGACAAAGAAAGGCTGGCTTTGCTCCAGGATTCGCGGACCAGAAAAAATCTGACCCCAAAAGACGCTTCGCTCTGGCGCGGCCCGCGCACGATGTGATTCAATCATCCTGTCAAATTCTTTCGGCCCACAGGCCGAACTTTCGAGCCACATGAGGAGAACCACGGCGATGGCAAATCTTCTTCTTCCCCCTGAAGAGCGTAACCTGACTCCCGACCAGGTGGAGGCACTCGACAAGCGCCGCAGCCTCGGGCACCTGTTTTTGGTGATTGCCGGCCAATTTTCTGTAATCGCGACGGTTCTTCTTCTGTGGGTTGGCCAGGATTTGCAATACTCCCCTGGCTGGGCCCATCCAATGGCCTACTACTTCTTCCTCGCGATAACCATCGTTATTGTCTTCGGCATTACAGGCATCCTTCTTCGGCGTGGCACCCCACGGCTCGATTAGCTGCGGCGAAACAGTCACAATCCAGCCCGCCTACAGGCATCACAGAAGCGGCCCCCATGCGGGCTGCGGCAAAACGGTATAGCCTTATAGGTGCCGATGTCTGCCATTTCCCCAATTTCTTCCAGCGCGAACGGTGCCTGCCGGCTTACAGACAGTCACGGCCGCATTATCCACGATCTCCGCGTGTCGATTACCGACCGGTGCAACTACAAGTGCGTCTACTGCCGCACAGGCGAGTTCGGATCTCAATATCCCGAACTCAGCATTGATGAATATTTGCGCCTCATTACAGTCTTCGTCAGTCTTGGTATCGAAAAGGTTCGCATTACGGGCGGTGAACCCTTGCTCCGCCGAGGTCTCATCGATCTTCTCCGCGCGCTTGCAAGTATGCGCACGCTCGAGGGCAAGCCGCTTGATCTGGCGCTGACGACCAACGGCCATCTTCTTGGTGATCTCGCCGTTCCTCTGCGGGACGCCGGCCTGCAACGCGTGACTGTCAGCATGGACGCCGTGGACGCAGAGACGTTCGAGCGTATCACCCGAGTGCCTGGAAGTTTCCCTCGGGTCCTCAGCAGTATTCGCACCGCCCGCGACGCGGGACTCACTCCTCTTAAAGTGAATTGCGTACTTCTGCGCGGCTTCAATGACGGCGAAATTGAAGGCTTTGCCCGCTTTGCACGGGACGAAGGTGTCATCGTTCGCTTTATTGAATTCATGCCACTGGAAGAGGATCGCCTGTGGACGCCCGAGATTGTTGTGCCGCTGGCTGAGATTGTGGAACGTATTAACCGCATCATGCCTCTGGTGCCATTGCCTCCTCGCGAACCCAGCGAGACTGCTCGGCGCTACACATTTGCGGACGGCGTGGGAGAGATCGGAATCATCGCGCCTGTTTCTCAAGCATTCTGCGGAGCTTGCAGCCGCGTTCGTCTCACATCTGATGGAAAAATTCGCACCTGCCTCTTTTCACAAGTGGAGCACGATCTGTACGGACGCATGCGAGCCGGCGCAACCGATGCCGAGCTCTCGGCGTATATCGCGCAGACCGTGCAGGGCAAGGAGGCCCGTCATCACATCGGTGAACCCGGCTTCTTGAAACCCTCGCGCTCGATGGTCCACATCGGAGGATGAGTGTCGCATCGGACTCCGGGACGCATTACTTCTCTCACAGCTCCAGATCCGTTTCCGGCAATTCCCACGCCAGAATATGACACAATTTCCATCAGGACTCCTTACTGAGCAAGCTTCTATGCCGACTGCGCCGGAAAATCGAATCCCTATCGACGATCTGCTGGTTTTTCACCGGCTTGCGCGGTCTCTGACTTCGAGTTTTGATCTCGATAGCATCCTGCGTACCATCCTTGTGCACATGGAGCGGTTTATCGAAGCAGACCTCTGGACGCTCCTGATGCTCGATGAAGCCCACCAGGAACTCTACTATGCCATTGCCGCTGGGGGGGAAGAGGCGGCTCTGCGCGATCTTCGCGTGAAGGTGGGCGAAGGCGTGGCAGGCTGGGTGGTTGAACATGGAGAAACACTGATCGTTCCGGAAGGGGAAAATGATCCTCGCGTGAAGGGCGGAAGTATCGGACATTCTGCCAAGGTGCGCTCGGTAATCGCCCTTCCACTCCGTGGACGCAAGGGAACACAAGGGGTTATCGAAATTCTGAACCCTCGTGCCGACCAGCTCACGGACTACACGATTGCATTTCTCCACATCCTCGCCGATCACGCCGCCATTGCAATCGAAAATGCGCGGGATATGGCGCGCATTCAGCAGCTCACCATCACGGATGACGCCACGGGGCTCTTCAACGTGCGTCACCTTTATGACGTAATGAGCCAGGAACTTGAGCGCTGCAAGCGCGATAGCACACAAGTCAGCCTCGCCTTCCTTGATCTCGACCGCTTCAAACAGGTGAACGACCAGCATGGCCATCTGGTGGGAAGCGAGCTGCTTGCACGCACTGGACAACGGCTTCGCGAACTCAGCCGCGACCAGGATCTTTGTTTTCGCTACGGCGGGGACGAATTCGTAATCCTGATGCCGCAAACCGGCTCGCAGGAGGGTCTGGCACAGGCTGTTCGCCTTCATCGCAAACTTATGGCAACCAAATTCAAAATAAAGTGCGGCCTCGAACTGAGCGTCAGTGCCAGTGTGGGCCTGTCCACCGCGCCCACGGATGGCGACGCAGTTCATGCGATCATCGGCGCAGCAGACGACCGGATGTACACGGTAAAAGCAAACGGCCGTGGGATGGTGCAGGGAGCCTGAGGGCTTGCCGGTCTAATCCTTCTGATTATCGTCGTCGAAGTCCGACTCGCCCTCCTGATGCCGGGCCAGCTCTTCCAACTGGTTTCTCCAATCAAGAGATTCCACAAAGCTGCGCGATTCTCGCCATCCTGGCTCGACAATCACGTGTAGCTCGAGATAGACCCGAGTATCGAGCAGGGATTCAATCTGCTTGCGTGCGCTTGTGCCAATCTCCTTCAGCTTTGATCCGCCCTTGCCAATGAGAATGGCCTTTTGACCAGCGCGCTCGCAGTAGATTGCCGCTGCAATCCGCGTAAGTGGCTTTCTGGCGTCAGGGCTCTTCTTGCTTTGGGCGCGTGGCTCTTCTTCCTCAAACCGCTCGATGACGACGGCCGAAGCATACGGAACTTCCTCGCCAGTCTCCACCAGAATGCTCTCCCGGATAAGTTCCGCCACCATAAATCGAATCGGCTGATCCGTATATTGGTCCTTCGGGTAGTATCTTTCGCCGGTCGGCAATGCATCCACAATCTTCCGCAGAAGAAGATCCAGGCCGTCCCGCTTGCGCGCACTGATAGGAATCACTTCCGCAAAAGCGTACTGTTTCGTCATTCGTTCAATCAGCGGAAGAATGTCTTCCTTCTTGACCAGGTCAATCTTCGTGAGCACCAGAAAGACCGGGCAATCCAGTCCGCGAATCAATTCGAAAACAAAGTCATCCTCACTGGCCCAACTCGCTTTCCTTGTCTGCCCCTTTTCGTTCGGATCTTCGAGCTTCAAGCGCCGGCTCGCATCCGCCAGCACAAGCACCAGATCCCTTGTTTCCAAAGCCTCCTGCACCTCTTGAAGCATGCGCCTGTCCAATTGAGAGGTTGGCTTGTGTACACCCGGAGTATCAACAAAAACCACTTGGGCGGCCGAATGTGCGCCTTTGCGCGCCGGAACCTCCAGGACACCTGCGATCCGATTGCGGGTCGTTTGAGGTTTGGGCGTAACTATCGCCACTTTTTCGCCGGTCAGGGCATTCAGCAGCGTGCTTTTGCCGGCATTGGGCCGACCCAAAATAGCAACAAATCCAGATTTCAAAGGTATCTCACTCCCTGTTTATTATTATCGCGAATTTACGCAAATCCGATTGCTATCATGGCGCATGGTTGGTGAGGGTCAAACAAAGCGTCTCATGCTTCGGCCGTTGGAGTTGGCAGACGCGAGCGCTATTCAGCGGCTATTTCCCCATTGGCAGATTGTTCGCTACCTGCTCAACCGCGTTCCCTGGCCTTACCCTGCAGACGGCGCACTCACCTATTGCCGGGACATCGCATTACCGCAAATGGAGCGTGGAGAAGCGTGGCATTGGACCCTGCGGTTGCTTTCTGAGCCAACACAAATGATAGGTTTCCTGGGCCTCATCCGCGGAGAACATGATAACCGCGGATTCTGGATGGGCATTCCGTGGCAGGGAAAGGGCTATATGATCGAAGCCTGCGAATGGGCGAACGACTATTGGTTTGAGACGCTCGGATTTCCGGTCCTTCGCGTTGCAAAGGCTGCTGAGAATTCCGCATCTCGGCGCATCTCTGAAAATCACGGAATGCGGCGCATTGGCTCGGGAATGAGAAATTATGTGAGCGGAACGCTGCCTTCTGATGAATGGGAGATCACCGCAGAAGAATGGCGAACCTGGAAGTCCAATCGCAGTAGGCAACAGGCACTCTAATTCTTGCGCTGCATAACCTCTTCGCGAGATGGAGGAAAGACTCGCAAGCGCTCCACTTTTCTGTCCGTGGAGGCGACCACTTCCAGGCGCAGACCGCCCGGCTCCAGTTCCACTACTTCACCCGGAAGCGGAATTCGTCCTTCGGCTTCACATACCAGCCCCCCGAGAGTTGTGGCCTCGTAGTCCTCGCCAAGCTCCAACGGCTCCCCGAATAGC
>JAJXXG010000445.1 GCA_021781255.1 Acidobacteriota bacterium | reverse complement strand
TCCGCGCCAGTATTGATGACCAGCCGATAGCCCTTGGCCAGCCCTTTGGCGCGGGCAATTTCCGCCGCGGCCCAGAGCAGGTGGCCGACCAGCACGCTCTGTTCCCTGCTGGCTTCATCCATTGCCGCCAGGTGCTGGCGCGGCGCCACAAGCACATGCACAGGGGCCTGCGGGTGGATGTCCGCAAAGGCATAGCACTGCTCGTCCTGGTAGATAGCGGTCGAGGGGATGCTTCCTTCAATGATTTTGCAGAAGAGGCAACTCATGACGGGACCAGTGTACAGGACGCTGCGCAGCTGCGCCCGCTGAATGCCGGTGTTTGCCAATGTGCTTTCATGCGCGATGTGCAAGATAGCGCAGGAATCCGTCATGACGCTGGCGATACATGCCGAGATGGGCGTCGATTCTGGCTTGCACGCTGGCGCGCTCGCCGGCAACGCGCTCGAACAGGCGGATTAACTGCTCGCCTGAAATCGAATCGATGTCTACGACGAGGTCATCCAGCTCCAGATCGTGCATGATGCCGCTGGTTTTAGGAAGATAGGCTATGGCCACGGTCGCTACATTTTCGGCGAGCGCAAAGATGCAGGAGTGAAAGCGCGTGCCCATGAATAGATCGCACCGGCCGATGAGCCTGGCGAGGATGCCCGCCTCGCGCTCCTGCGCGTCCACGATGACGGCTGGATGACGTCTTCCAATTTCGCGCGCGAGCTCGAGATCATGCGCCACCTGGTTGAAAATCACAATCTGATGCGACTGCCTCGCTTCCACGTGGCGAATCAAGGCTGACAGGCTTTCAATGTAGTTGGTGCGGGCGGCCTGCGGGTCGGCGGCATGGGGAAAGCTCCAGTCCACGACCGTGAGTCCGAGCAGCTTGCGCGTGGGGTCGATGCCGAGCTGCGTGCATTCCGCTTCCAGTGAGGCCGCGGGCTGCCGGTGAAACCAGAACGCGAGATCGCCGGCAGTCTGCACCTTGGCGAGGACTGCCTCGCGCTCGGCCAGTGGGAACAGCGCCCCGATAAAGATGAGCGATTCATGTTCGCGGACAAAGATGCGATCGGCGGCGCGCATGGCGCGGCGCATGAGCCAACGCCCCAGGCCGCTGCGCACCGGCCCTACGCTTTGCGGGGCCAGAACGACCTGCTTTGACAAGCGCGCCGCCAGCAGGATGGAGAGCAGGTTGACGATGTAGGCAGCGTTGGAGTCTTCGAGATAGCCGCCGGGACAGGAGATGGCGAGGTCAGAGCCGATGAGGGATTCCACCGCGAGCCGCTGACGGCGCGGCAGCAAGTGGCGCAGCGGCAGAAAGGCGCGACTCGCCGCAATCAGCGCGGCTATGCCTAGTCCGGCAATCTGTCGCGCACGCCCGGCGATGCTGCGGCTTGTCGCGTTGCCGATGCGCTCGGCCCACGGCAGGGCCGGCATCCAGCGCTCTTCTGAAGCGGCATCGAAGGCAATCCCGGAGAGTTCATTTTCCGGATGAAGATCGCGGAGCATGCCGACGAGAGCCTCCAGGAGAACCGCGTCGCCCGCGTTGGAGTGCCCGAAGACGTTGAAGATCACAGTCCTGCGCGGGCTGGACTGCGTCTCCCTTGTCGATTCCTTGGTCATGCATCTCCAGGCTCGGGTTCGCCCGCTGGCCTTATCGCTGCGCGGGGTTCGCATCACCAGCGTCCACAAGCTTCATTGCCGCCGTGGCGAAGCGCGCAAGGCCCCACTCCTTCATTGTCCGGATCGCGGCGGTACTGAAACGCTGTCGTGTCTCCGGCTCGAGCACCAGGCGATCCAGCAGGGCCGCGCCGGTCTGCGTCGAAACTCCGTCCCACACAAAGCCATTTGATTTGTGCAGCACGATCTCGCCCGCGCATCCGCAGCGGCTTGTGACAAGCGCGGGTGTGCCGCAGGCCATCGCCTCATTCACTGAGAGTCCCCACTGGTCGTATTCCGACGTTAGCAGAAGGGCCTCGGCAAAGGCATGGAAGAGCGGCATCATGGTGCTCTTTACCTCGCTCCTGAAGAGCACGTGTTCCAGCAAGCCGGATGCCTGAACCTGCTCCCGCAGGCGACTCTGCTCCGGGCCTTGCCCGATGATCAGCAACTTCACCTGGCTTGCCGCCAGGCGCGATGCCGCATAGATTTGGAGCGCGCGATCCACGCGCTTGCGTGGGATCAGCCGGCTTACCAAGAGCACATATCGGGAAGGCACAATGCCAAGGGAACGCACCAGGCTCGCCTTGCCGCGAAACCGCGCCGCGCGCTCAGCGAAGTAGTTGTTGTCGATGACGTCATAGCCTGTCTCGATGGACTCGGGCCTGACGCCCAGCCCGGCGAAATAGGACTTGTGGCGCTCGCCGGCCACCAGCGCGCCGTCGTATCTGCGCAGGATGCGCGCTTTGATGGCTTCGCGCAGCGCACGGCGGGGCTGGTCATCGGCCTTGCTGTCGGCGAGGAAGCAGACCCGCGCGCCCAGAGCCTTGCCCATCGCCAGACCGCAGAGCGCCACGGCATCGGAATAGCCAATGGTGAAAATCACGTCAGGCTTGTATTGCGAAATTTCAGGCGTCAGCTTTCTCAGGATATTCAGACTTCCGGCTCCGTGCAGGGATACATGATGAATCCCTTGCTTCAGCAGCGCCGCGCGGGCCTGGCGATGGGCATAGAGCGAAGACTGGTCCGCTGCTTCAATCACCAGGAACTCATGGCCTGCCTCAAGTGCATCCCGCTGCAATCGCATCAGGCGCGGCGCGTGATAGTCGCCGATATGGCGAATCAGAAAAATAATCCGCTTGGACCCTGAGGTCAACTTTGCTACTCCTTGCAGCCTTGTGCGTCTCTGCGGTGAATTGTCGCATGGAAGATCATGCTTCCCGCTGGGTTTCGCCAGGGGAAGCAGCGCAGGACGCGTCCAGTGTACAGGGCCCTCAACTCGTGTGGTCGAGCAGAATCTTCCAGCCGTGGGTGCCTTTGCGCCATACAAGCGAGAAGATGCCATCGTCTTTTGCCGCTTCGCCGCGCGTGCTGCGGGCCAGGTGGAAGCGGCCCGTGACCACGGCGAACTCAACTTTGCCGCACGCGCCGGGGAGCAGGCGGACCGCGAGGTCGTTGAAGGTGAGCGTGCCCATCTGCTCGCGGTTCGCGTAACTCGCCTTGTAGCGCTCAAGAATAGGACCGTAACCCTTGCGCACGGTCGTTCCAATGAAGGTGGTCTCCGGCGAGTTCTCATACGACTTCATGAAACCTGGAATGTCGCCGCGGTTCCAGGCGGCCACCTGCGCGGCGATAACGGCGCGGATGGCGGCCTCATCGCCTGTCGCGGTTTGGGCGTGCATGGCCGGGCCGGCGCATATCAAAACGAAAACCAGCAGAATTTTTCTCATCGGAGTTTCTCCGGGAATATCAGGTGGGTTCAGCTTACAATGGACGCATGGCGGCTGCTTCGCCCTTTCGCATTGTGCATACGGTCTGCTCGCACGACTGCCCGGACTCGTGCGCCGTGCTGGTGACGGTGAACGAGGAAGGCCGCGCGGTGAAAGTCGAGGGCGACCCGTCGCAGCCCGTGACCCAGGGCTTTCTCTGCGGCAAGGTGGCCAAATATCTTGACCGCGTCTACGCGCCCGACCGCATTCTTTATCCGATGAAGCGCAAGCTGGGCGTGGCCAGGGGGCCGCTCCGGCGCGGCCAGGAGCACGAGGCTTTTGAGCGCATCAGTTGGGACGAGGCGCTCAGCGGGATTGCCGCGCGGCTCCAGCAAATAAGCGACAACTACGGGCCGGAGTCGATTCTGCCTTACAGCTACGCGGGTACCATGGGCTTGCTCGGCTACGGCTCCATGGACCGGCGCTTCTTTCACCGCCTTGGCGGCAGCCAGTTGGACCGCACCATCTGCTCGGTGGCTGGCGGTGTGGCGTGGGACCTGGTCTACGGCAAAAAGCTGGGCACTCCAACCGAAGACTTCAAGCTGGCGAAGCTGATCCTTGCCTGGGGCGGCAACATCCACGGCAACAACATCCACCTGTGGCCCATGGTGGAGCAGGCGCGGCGCAACGGCGCGCGGCTCATCGTCATCGATCCCTATCGCACGCGCACCGCCGCGCTGGCGGATTGGCACATCCCCATCCGTCCCGGCACGGACGTGGCGCTGGCGCTGGGCCTGATGCACGTCATTCTGCGCGAAGGGCTGGAAGATCGCGCCTATATCGCCGAAATGACCCACGGCATTGAGCGGCTGCAGGAGCGCGCGCGCGAGTACACGCCCGAGCGCGTGGCAGCCTGGACCGGCATGACGGCGGCGGAGATTGAGCAACTGGCGCGCGAGTACGCCACCACGCAGCCCACGGCGCTGCGCATGAACTATGGCGTGCAGCGGAGCGAGAACGGTGGCTCTGCGGTGAGGGCGATCGCCATGCTGCCGGCGCTCACGGGCGCATGGAAGCATCGCGGCGGCGGCGGGCAGCTTTCCACCTCCGGCGCGTTCAAATGGAACAAGGTTGAAGTGGAGCGGCCCGATCTGGCGCTGGATTCACCGCTCGGGCGGCAGGCGCGCGTTGTCAATATGTCTACGCTCGGCTGGGCGCTCACTGAGCTCGGCGGCAATCCCGAGGATGGCCCGCCGGTCCAGGCTCTCTTTGTATACAACTCGAACCCCGGCGCGGTGGCCCCGAACCACAATGCCGTGCGCCGCGGGCTGATGCGCCCCGATCTCTTCACTGTGGTCCATGAGCAGTTCTTCACGGATACAACGGATTACGCGGATTACGTTCTGCCGGCGACGACGTTTCTGGAGCACACGGATATTCAGGGTGCCTATGGGCACTACTTTGTGCAGATGTCCAACCAGGCAATCGAGCCGCAGGGCGAGGCGCGTCCCAACGTGTGGCTCTTCAGCCAGTTGGCGCAGTGGATGGGCTTCACGAACGACTGCTTTCGCGATTCGCCGGAGCAGATGATCCGGCAGGCGCTTGGGATCGGCCTGGACGGCCACTCGACCAACGCAGGCATGCAGCACATCACGTTTGAGGACCTGCAGGAGCAGGGGCACATCCCGCTCAGCTTTCATCGCGCCCCCGAGACACAGCCGTTTATGCCTTACAAGGAAGGGCCGTTGTCCACACCCTCGGGCAAGATGGAGTTCTATTCCGAGACGCTGGCCGCGCAGGGGCTGGACGGGTTGCCGGCCTTTACGCCGCCGGCAGAATCGCGCTGGGGCGAGGGCGCGAAGCGCTATTCGCTGGAGTTTCTGGGGCGCAAGGCGGACAATTATATGAACTCGACCTTCGCCAATCTGGACGGGCACCGCCGGATGGAGTCGAGGACGAGCCAGCGGCTGGAGATGCATCCCACAGACGCTGAGGCGCGCGGCATAGCGGACGGCGATGCGGTGCGCGTGTGGAATGACCGCGGCGAACTCAAACTGACAGCGCTTATCAATGGCAGCGTTCCGCCGGGCGTTGTGGCGGGCCACCTGGACTGGGCCAAGATGCACCCGGATGGCGTGAACCAGAATGTGCTGACGAGTGAGCGGCTGACCGATCTGGGCGCTGGGGCTACGTTTTACTCCGCGCTGGTTGAGGTGGCGAAGGCATAGAGCCCCAGCTTGCCGCAAAGACAACTACGCGGGCAGGACGGGGCATCCAAATGGATTGGCGGCGGACGAGGTAACCTGAAACATATGAATTGGACGTCTGTTCTGATTGTTGTTGCTGTTCTGGTGGTGTTCTATCTGCTGAAGCGCGCCGGCCAGATTTCACACAAAGCAGCGGCGGAGCACCTGAAACATGGGGCGATGGTGATTGATGTGCGCACCGCAGCAGAGTACACCGCCGGCCACCTGCCGAAAGCGGTCAATATGCCTTTAAGTGAGATAGAGGCGCTGGTGGCGCGCAAGGTGGCTGACAAGAATCGCGTTCTGCTGCTGCACTGCCAGAGCGGCTCGCGCAGCGGCATTGCGAAAAGGAAGCTTGTGTCCATGGGCTACACGCAGACCTTCAATCTCGGTTCGTATCACCGGGCCGCGCAGATTGTAAACAGCCGGTAACCTGCGGCTGAACTCAGAGGCGGGGTTCGCGCGGCGCCTCTCGCCGTTTTACTTTGCATCGTTGATCTCCAGCGCCACGCAATGCCCATGCCCGGTTTCGCACTGCAGCATGTCCTGTGCGAGCAGGTTCCATCCAACAAAGCCGGCAAACTTGCCGCCGGGGGATTGCTCGGGAGTCGGCGCGAGGCCGTCGCCGGTTTCAGCGTTGTAGTCCTCGTGCATGGAGCCCCAGCGGGCGATGTCGCGGCGGAGCATGGCAGACAGCGTGACGGCCAGCCAGCGTGACTCCGCGTGAAAGCCATAGCGGCGCAGCGCAAACCAATCGAGAAAATTGGCATTGATCCATATCGGCCCACGCCAGTTGGAGTAGGGGTTGATGGTTGCCTGGTTGTTATAGGCGGGTTCGCTTTTGGCCAGGCTGCGGAAGCCGTAGTGCGACTGCATCTCGTCGGGATTGAGCAGGTGGCAGCGAATCATGCGGCGCGCATCGGCGGGCGGCAACAGGCCGTCGACAAGCGGCAGAAAGCTGGACCAGCTGATGACGCGCACCCATGCGCCATTGGCGCGGCGGCGATTGAAAAACATGGCGTCCGTGGACGACCAGAGCCTGGCGAGGATGGCGCTGCGGGTGGCCGCGGCCTGCTGGCGATAGCTGCGCGCGGCTTTTGGATCGCTGAGATGATCGGCGATGACGGCCATGGCGAGGTATTCGCGCATGGCCCAGATGGAGGCATCGACGGCGAGGATGGCGCTGGGGTCTTTGGGGTCATTGGTGAGCGCGGCGTTGTTGTCCGCGCCGGACTGCATGGCGTTGTCCCAGAACCAGAGGCCCCAGTTGGCGTCGAACTGCGTGCGCCTGCGGTAGTCGAGGATGCGCTGCATTGCAGGCCATGCGGGGCGCAGCCATTCGTAGTCGTGGAGTTGCTCGGCGGCGACGAGCGCGCCCTGCGCGAGGAACGGCTTCATGGCAAATTTGCCGAAGAGCGGGCGCGGGCCTTTGGGCGTGATGCATCCGGCGACGTAGCCGTCCTTGTCTGCCGAGGCCGCGAAGCTGAGCACCCAGTCGCGCAGGTACTTCGCGTCGGCGGGGTTCTGGTTGGCCCAGTGCAGGCCGATGAAGAAGCCGTCCCAGTCCCACATCTGGTTGTAGTAGCCCGCGGGGATGAGGTAGGGATGGCGGATGTAGCCGTCGGCGGGGCGGATGGTTTGGGGCGCCAGGCGGGCGAAGTCGGAGGTGAGTTGCGCGAGGAGGTTGGCGTCAGAGGTCTGGGC
>JAJXXG010000775.1 GCA_021781255.1 Acidobacteriota bacterium | reverse complement strand
TCCGGGACGGCGCAACCTTCCGATGGAGATGGTGTTGGAGATGGTATGGCTACCCTGGTCCTGGACAACCCGGCCCTGGGAAGTGGCCCGGCATCACGGCCGGAGGCGCATCGCGGGGTGAATCACGCCGTAGACGAGTCAAGCGACGCCGCCATCATGTTGCGCGTGGCCGCGGGCGACGAAGCGGGGTTGAATTATCTGGTGGGAAAATACCACCGGCCCATCATTCATTTTCTGTTCAGAATGGTGCGCAACCAGGCTGTGGCCGAGGAACTGGCGCAGGAAGTGTTCCTGCGGGTTTACCGCTCGCGCGAGAGCTACCGGGCCGAGGCGAAGTTCTCCACCTGGCTTTACCGGATTGCGACCAACCTGGCGGTGAACCATGCGCGCGATACCCGGCACGAGCGGGCCGCGCAAAATGTTTATCTGGACGCGCCCGATGAGGAAACCGGCACAACCCCGGACGTGGCCGACGACGAGCCCTCGGCGGAGCAGCGCCTGATGCGCGATGAGCGCATGGCGGCCATCCGGGCACAGGTTATGGCACTGCCTGAGCGGCAACGCATGGCAGTGCTGATGCACAAGTATCAGGGGATGGATTACCGGCAGATCGGTGAAGTGCTCAAGTTGAGCGAATCGGCAACCAAATCGCTGCTGTTTCGCGCTTACCAGACACTGCGAGACAAATTGAAGGGCTTTGTCTAAATGAAAAACAGCCGGATGAACCGGCGGGGATTGGAGTGGTACCGATGGAATCGACCGTGAAAAATTGCACCGGAATGGATACGAAGCTGGCCGACTTGCTGCTCAATCCAGCCGCCGCGCCTGCCAAGGTTGTTTCTCATGTTGCCGAGTGCGACTCCTGCCGTGGGGAGCTGGAGGAACTGCGGGCGACCATGAATCTGCTGGATTCCTGGGAAGCGCCGGAGCCGAGCCCTTTCTTTATGACCCGCATGAATGCGCGGCTTGACGAGGAGCGCGCGGCGCCGCCGGCCGGCTGGCTGGAACGCTTGCGGGCCCGCTTTGCCTATGGGCCGTCCTTGCACGCGCGCCCGCTGGCCGCGATGGCGCTGACGGTTGTGGTGCTGCTGGGCGGAGGGGCCTATCTGGGCATTTCGAACTGGACGCAGCCGGCCGCGACGCAAGGACAAGCCGCCGTAGTGCATGATCTGCAACTGTTGGACAATAACGCTCAGCTGCTTGACCAGCTTGAGACAATTTCAGGCAACGAGAATTAGGGGCTCGCGGTTTGCATGGAGGAACCGCTACGGCAGGGGGGCCGGGGGCGCCATGGTTGGGGAACACATTGCGTGGGTGATGAAAGAGGCGCGGCGCGCGGCTTTGACCGTAGCCGTGACCGTGGCCCTGTGTCCGCCCGCGACGAGGATTCATGCCCAGCACGGCTCTTCTCCTCAGGCGGCTCCGGCGCGGCAGCACGACGCGCAGCCGCGGACCCAGCCCTCGCGCCGTCAGAGTGATCGGCCGCAGGAGCGAAGGACGCAAAACCAATCTCAGAGTCGGCCCGAGAGGCCAAATCAGCCGTATCGCCGAAATCAGCCTGATCGCGGCACGACGCCGCAGAATCGTGGCCAGCAACCGGCTCCCCAGGGTGGCGCTACCCAGCGTGCCGCTCCCCCGCGTGGCACTCCGATGACGCGCCAGATGCCGTCAGGTCCTCCGTCAGCAGCGCGCCCGGGTTATCCGGGCACGGCTTATCCGGGCTCAACCAATCCGGGCTCGACCTTCCCGGGTTCCTCGTTTACAAGGCAGGGGAACATGGGGCAGGGAAATACCCGCCCCAGCTATCCCGGCAGCGTGCCGCAGATGTATGGCTCGCAGGGCCATCTGGGCGCCTGGCTCACTCAGCACCGCAGCGTTCCTGTCCAGGATCAGGAGAAGATGCTGCGCCAGGACCCGAGCTTCACCCGGCTTCCCCCGTCTGACCAGCAGCGGCTGGTGCGTCAGTTGCACCAGGTAGACCAGATGCCCGAGCAGCAGCGGGAGCGCCGCCTCGCCCGCACCGAAGCGTTGGAGCGCCTGTCGCCGCAGGAGCGCTCGCAGGTGACGGACTCGGCGCGTCGCTGGTCGAGTCTGCCGGCGAACCGACAGGCCATGATGAAGCAGGCCTTCCAGAGTCTTCGCGAGGTTCCGCCGGACCAGCGCCAGATGGTGCTGAATTCCAGCCGCTACCAGAACAACTTCACTCCGGACGAGCGCGGCATTCTGTCGAATCTTCTGCGCGTGGAGCCCTACCAGGCTCCGCAGTAGGATCGGTCATTCCGGGCAAATGACAACGGCAGCGGAAGGACATTCTGCTGCCGTCTTGTTTAATGCGATGTCCGTTGTGGACTGATCTGCGCCACCCTACCGGGCCAGCGCCAGGGGAGCACGCAGGCGGATGTCGCGCGACGACGCGCCCGCCTGGATCTCAAACGTGCCCGGATCAGCCTGCCACATCTTCGTTGCCGGGTTCCAGTACGAGAGCGCCGCGCGGTCCAGGGTGAGCTGCACGGTCTTCGTTTCGCCGGGCTTAAGTTCCACGCGGCTGAAGGCCTTCAGCTCATGCACGGGCCGGTCAATCTTTGAGTGGCCGTCATGCACGTAAAGCTCGACCACCTCGGCGCCCGCGCGCTTGCCCGTGTTGCGGACCTTCAAACTGACCTCGGCCATATGGTTTCCACCGCTGCCGGGCTTCACGGTCAGGCCGCTGTAGTCGAAGTTCGTGTAGCTCAATCCGAAGCCGAAGGGGAACTGCGGCTCCACATTCTTCGTGTCGTAGTAGCGATAGCCCACGTAAATCCCCTCGGCGTAATTTACGACCAGGTTAGTGCCGGGATAGTTCGCTGCGGCTGGGGAATCCTCAAATTTCTTAGGCAGCGTGACGGGCAGCTTTCCCGAGGGGTTGGCATCGCCGAAAAGGATGGAGGCCAGCGCATGACCGCCCTCCTGCCCGCCGTACCACATGTCCACGAGCGCAGGCGTCTTGTCGATCCACTTCGTCATCGTGACCGGGTCGCCGGTGTTCAGCACGACGATGGTGTGCGGATTCGCCTGCTCGACGGCTTCAATCAGAGCGTCCTGCCCGGCAGGCAGGTCCATTGTCGCCACGTCGTGGCCTTCTGACTCCAGCCTGGAATTGCGGCCCACCACAACGATGGCCACGTCAGCGTGTGCTGCCGCATCCACGGCTTCCTTCAGCAGCTTTTCGCGCGCCTCAGGTGTATCCTGCGCGGGGTCTTCGCCTTCCATTCCGACGCCCAGCGCATAACTCACCGTTGGAGTGTTCGCGGCTCTGGCGCGGATGCCGTCCAGCGGCGCGATGGCATACCTGGGCCGCACCAGCGAACTGCCTCCGCCGCCCGTGCGCGCAACGGCCGCGTTGGGCCCGATCACCGCAATCGAATGAATCTTTGCCGTGTCCAGCGGCAGCAGGGAACCGGAATTCTTGAGCAGCACAATGCCCTCGGTCGCGCCCTGCAATGCCACGGCCTTCTGCGCGGGCGTGTCGATTTCTCCGCCGGCAGTGTGCGGATGGTCGAAGATGCCGCTCAGGAAGATCACGCGCAGAATGCGGCCCACGTTGTCGTTGATTGTGGCTTCTGTGATGTTGCCGGCTTTTACTTCGGCCAGCACCTTGTCCGCTGCCAGCCAACCCGCGCCACTGCCGCCTTTCTGAAAGCGCTCGGACTTTGTCATCGCCACCATCTGCGGCCCGCCGGGCATCTCCAGGTCCATCCCCGCTGTCACGGTCGGAGCAGTCGAATAGGTGCTGGCCCAATCCGACACCACAAAGCCCTTGAAGCCGAACTCCTTTTTCAGAATGTCGGTGAGCAGGTAGGTGTTTTCGCCGCAGTGCACGCCGTTCACCTTGTTGTAGGCCGACATTACCGTCCACGCATCCGCTTCTTGCACGGCCGCCTTGAAGGCGGGCAGATAGATCTCGTGCAGCGTGCGCTCGTCGATGTGCGCGTCAATGCGGTGGCGCTCGAACTCCTCGTTGTTGGCGTCAAAGTGCTTGACCGAGGGAATGACGCCCTCGCCCTGCACGCCCCGGATGTAGGCCACAGCTAAGCGCGCGGAGAGGTAGGGGTCCTCGCCGTAGCCCTCAAAGTTACGGCCCCACAGCGGCACGCGATTGATGTTGACGGTCGGGCCGAGAATCATGTCGCGGCCATGCGCCTTCACCTCCTGCGCAATCGCCTGGCCCTCGCGCTCCACCAGCGCCGTGTCCCACGAGGACGCCATCGCGACCCCTGCCGGGAACGAGGTGGACTCAATCTTCACTGGCACATTGGCTGCGCTGGTCATCGCCGAGCTGCCCATCCACGAGCGCACGCCCATGGGTCCATCGGCCATCTTGATGGCGGGAATGCCCAGCCGCGGAATGGGCGCTGATTCCATCCAGCCTGAGCCGGAAAGCATGGTCGCCTTTTCTTCCAGCGTCATGCGGCTCAGCAGGTCCGCTACGCGCTTCTCCACGGGCTGGCTTGCGTCCTTGTAGGGCGCATTGGCGGGGACGGCGGTTTGTGCACAAAGGCAGGCGGGGATAAGGCAGGCGAAAAGGACTCGGCAAACAAACAGAGCTGGGTTACGGCGCATGTGCATGGCTCCAGAGACGGACTTCAGGATTCGCGGCCAATGGTAACGGATGAGCGTGCTGCTGAACAAATGGGCGCAGGCGAGCAATTAAAGAACAACTCAGCGTTCACAGCTCAGCGTTCGAGGTTCAGCGGCAGCACAGTTTCTTCCGGTTCTTCTTCCGGCGCCAGCAAAAGCCAGCCCGCTCCGCCGCCAATCAGCAACATTCCGAGCCAGGCGCGCAGCGTGAGAGAGGGGTGCATCACCACCGCGCCGATCAGCAGCGTGATAAGCGGCGTCAGAACGAAGCGGGTGGTCATGCGCGCGGCAGACATGCGCCGCATCAGCCAGAACAGCAGCACCAGCCCCGGCAGGTCCATCAACGCAGACCAGGCAAGCTCCGAGGCCAGAGCATCCGGGCGCCAGGCGGGTTGTTCCAGCAGCAGGCTGGCCGCCAACAGGCCCGCCGCGGCCGTTGCGCCTGCGATGGACGCCATGGGCGTCACAGGCATGCCCGGCGTCCTGATGACTCCGCGTACAGCCTGGCAGTTGGCCGCCGCCACGCACAACGCCGCCAGGATCACCGCGCCGAAGGCAAGGGCCGCCTTGCCCGTCTGCGGAATCTGCATCGGAAAGATGCACAGCATGCCCACCACGGCAGCCAGCGCCGCAGGCAGGCTGCCTCGGGTCTGTGGTCCCATCAGATGGCCGATATACGGCTCGAGAACGACGGCGAAGACCGGTGTGAGCGAAAACAGCGCCACGCGCGCCAGCTCCGGCACCCGGCCTTTTGAGAGAGACACCAGGACGGCAGGCGCAACAAAAAGGCCGAGACCGACCAGCACAGGAACCAGCAAACGCCGCCCCCGAGGCCACTCCGTTCGACGTACAAGGGCAAATATGCCTGCGATGACAGCGAGCAGCGCAAACGGCAATGCCTGGCTTTCCATGGACGGCAATGGATGCAGCGAAAGATTCTGCATCAGGTCACTGCGCAGAGAAGTGAGGGACCAGAGAACGCACAGAAGCAGCAGCGTCAATGTCGGGCCAGGCCTGGGCCAGGTTCGTGCCAACCGCTGCGCGTTCATGCGTTCAACCAAGAGTTCGCCCGTCTTGAGCGCCGGGGCCGGGACTTTGCCCCGTAACCCGTCAAACTACGCCCCTACGCTACAATAATCAATGGGCCAAGGCCGATCTTTTTTGCGCAGTGAGCGCAAGCACAGCAAGGAGTTTTACCCTTATGGCGATTCCCGCCACTCAAATGCGTCCGGGCATGATCATCAAGCACAACGACCAGTTGCACCTGGTCTTCAAGGTGGAGCACCGCACGCCCGGCAACCTGCGCGCCTTCATCCAGGCCAAGCTGCGGAACCTCAAGTCCGGCGCCATGTTCGAGCACCGCTTCCGCTCCGCCGACGCCATTGAAAAGGTAGTCGTGGACGAAGTCTCAATGGAGTTCCTCTATGCCGATGGCGACGACTACTACTTCATGAATCCTGTGGACTACGAGCAGACCGTGCTCAAAGGCTCCACACTGGGCGATGCAGTTGAGTACCTTACGCCGAACCTGCAGATCAAGGTGAGCTACCATGACGGCCAAGCTGTGGGCATCGAGCTGCCGTCGGCAGTCGAGCTGACTGTTGTCGAGACCGAGCCGGGCCTCAAGTCCGCCACCGCCTCCAGCGTTACCAAGCCCGCCAAGATGGAAACCGGCCTCGTGGTCCAGGTCCCGGCCTTCATCAACGAAGGCGAGAAGATCCGCGTGGACACCAGCGAAGGCGCGTACCTGAGCCGCGCGTAAGCCTGCTTTTCGAAACTAGAAAGGCCACCGCCCTCAAGCGGTGGCCTTTTCAATTGATGCAGCGCGCCAGACCAGCCGGAGTTACAGCTCCACCGGCTTCGCCTCGATCAGGGCCTCAATCGTGCCAAGCGCATCGAGCACCGCGGCTGGAACCGGCGCGTCCACCTGCACCACGGCCAGCGCCTTCACCGGCCTGGCGCCCGTGCGTTCGCGGCCCAGGGCAAAGTTGGCGATGTTCAGGCCGTGCTCGCCCAGAATGGTGCCGATTTTTCCGATCACGCCGGGCACGTCGAGATTGCGGCAGACCAGCAGGTTGCCCTCAAGCGGGGCCTCGATGTCGATGCCATCGAACTCCAGCAGCCGCGGCTGTTCGCCGTGGATGACCGTCGCGCTGGCGCGCCGCGTTCCCTCAGATGCATGCAGTTCGATGGTCAGCACGGTGCCGGCGCCACGGGCGCTCTCCTGCTTCTCCTCGTGAACGCGGATGCCGCGCTCTGCCGCCACAGCCGCGGCATTGATGCG
This sequence comes from Acidobacteriota bacterium, assembly GCA_021781255.1. Next base: position 415 of record JAJXXG010000775.1, on the reverse strand, counting down.
GTTCACGTTCTCCGAGCCCTGCAGCAGCCCTTCAATGGCTGCGTTGCGCACCAGGTCTGTCTTGGCCTCAGCCAGCGCGCCGCCGTAGGTGATTTGAATGCCATCGATGCCGCCCTTGCCGGTCTGCGCCAGAAACGAACCGAGCCGCCCGGCGAGGCCGATGTAGGGCGCCAGTTGCACATATTCCTCGTGACTGAGCGAAGGCAGGTTGACGGCATTCTGCACCACGCCCAGCTTCAGATACTCACGCACCTGCATGGCGATTTGCACGCCCACCGCCTCCTGCGCCTCGGCGGTTGAGCCGGCGATATGCGGCGTGAGAATCACGTTGTCCAGCCCGAAGAACGGCGAGTCCTTGGGCGGCTCCACGGTCAAGACATCGAGCGCCGCTCCGGCCACCTGCCCACTCTTCAGC
>JAJXXG010001293.1 GCA_021781255.1 Acidobacteriota bacterium | reverse complement strand
CGGCGGCCCACGGCGGCGAGCCTTTTATAACCCCTCTTCGCCGGTGTGCGCTGCGCCCCGCTTCAGCAGCCGGCTCAGAATCACATACAGCACCGGAATAAAAATCAGGTTCAGCATCGTGGAGAGCAACATGCCGCCCACAATGGTCGTTCCTACCGAGCGGCGGCCCAGTGCGCCGGACCCCGTGGCGAAGACCAGCGGCAGAACGCCCAGGATAAACGCGAACGAAGTCATCAGAATCGGCCGCAGACGCAGCTCGCCGGCCTCAATGGCGGCCTCGGCAATCGAACGCCCCTTGCGCCGCAACTGCTCGGCAAACTCGACAATCAGAATTGAGTTCTTGGCCGAAAGCCCAATCAACATCACCAGCCCGATCTGGCAATACACATCGTTGGCATAGCCCCGCAGCGAAACCAGCCCCAGCGCGCCCAGCACCGCCATGGGCACTGCCAGCAGAATAATGAAGGGCAGCGCGAAGCTCTCGTACTGCGCGCAGAGCGTCAGATACACAACCAGAATGCCCAGCCCGAAGATCAGCAGCGCCTTGCCGCCCGATTCGATCTCGTCCAGCGTCAAGCCCGTCCATTCATACTTCATGCCGCGCATCATATTGTCGGTTGCCAGCTTCTCCATGCCTGCAATGGCCTGGCCCGAACTGTAGCCCGTCGCTGCCGAGCCGTCGATCTCCACCGCGCGGAAAAGATTGTAGTGCTCTATCACCGGCGGACCCGCGCTCTCGCTCACCGCTACCAGATTGTCCAGCGGCACCATCTGGCCGCCGTCGGAGCGCACATAGTAGCTGTGCAGATCGCCGGCATTCATGCGGAACGGCTGATCGGCCTGCACAAATACCCGGTAGGTGCGGTTGTTGTAGTCGAAGTCGTTAATGTACTCCGAGCCCATGAAGACGTTCAGCGTCGTGGAAATCTGCGAAAGCGGCACTCCCATCGCCTTCGCCTTCGCGCGGTCGATGGTCACCAGCTCTTGCGGATCGTTTGCGGAAAATGTCGTGAAGAGGTTCGTCAGTTCCTTGTGCGCGCCGCCTGCGCCCACAATCTGGTGAGCGATCCGGTCCAGGTCGCCCAGGGAATTGCCGCCCTCGTCCTGCAGCATGAACTGGAATCCGCCAAAGCTGCCTACGCCCTGAACCGCGGGCGGCTCGAATGCCTCCACCAGCCCGCCGCTCGGGGCGAACATCAGCATCTGCAGCTTCGGCGCCACATCCTTCACGATCTCCGTCGTTGTCGGCCATTTTCCATGATGACCCGGAGGCGGGCTCGTGTTGATAAACATCATGCCTGCGTTCGACGAGCTTCCCGCCAGGCTGAAGCCTACAACCGCAAACAGGCCGCCCACACCCGGATTCTGGGCAACAACCGCCTCCGCGCGTTCGGCCAGCGCCGTGGTGTAGTTCAGTGAGGAGCCCGGAGGCGCCTGCACAATCACCATGAAGTAGCCCTGGTCCTCCTGCGGAATAAAGCCCGTGGGAACGGACTTGTACATCCACGCTGTTGCGCCAAGCCCGGCAATAAACACCAGCAGCAGAACGTAGCGCAGTTGCAGCGCCACATGAATCACCCGTGCGTAGGTTCTGCCCAGCCAAGTGATAAAGTTGTCGGCGCCGTGGATGCACGCGGCAAATGCGCGCGCAACAAAATCGATGTGCAGAAAGTCCAGTTGGTGCGGCCGGGCTTCTTCGCCGCGCAGAAACAGCGCCGAGAGCGCCGGCGAAAGCGTGAGTGCGTTGAACGCCGAGATGGCAATCGAAAACGCGATGGTCAGCGAGAATTGCCGGTACAGGATGCCCGTGGTGCCGGGAAAGAACGACACCGGCACAAACACCGCGATCAGCACCAGCGATGTGGCGATAACCGCGCTGGTCACCTCGCGCATCGCGCGTGACGTCGCTTCATGGGCGTTTGAGTGCTCCATGTGAATGTGCCGCTGCACATTCTCGATCACCACGATGGCGTCGTCCACGACCAGCCCCGTCGCCAGCGTGATGCCGAACAGCGTCAGTGAGTTGATCGAAAAGTCAAAGAGTTTGATAAACGCAAACGTCCCGATGAGTGAAACCGGAATCGTGACCGCGGGAATGATCGTGGCCCGCCAGTCGAGCAGAAACAGAAAGATCACCGCGATGACGATGACGATGGCCTCGATCAGCGTAATCAGCACCTCTCGGATCGATTCGCCCACGGCCGTGGTCGAGTCAAAGGCGATCGCGTATTCAAGTCCGGGCGGGAAGCTCTTGGAAAGCTCCGCCAGCGCCGCCTTCGCCTTGCGGTCCACGTCCAGCGCGTTGGCGTTCGAAAGCTGCTGCACGCCGATGCCCATTGCCGTGTGGCCGCCATACTCAAGCAGCGTGCTGTAGTCCTCCGCGCCCACCTCCGCGTGGCCTACGTCCTTCAGGAGCACCAGGCCGTTGGCGGAGTCCTTCACGATGATTTTGTCGAACTCTTCCGGGCTCGAAAGCCTTCCCACAACGCGCACCGGAATCTGGAACGCCTGCTTCGAGTCGGCCGGCGGCTGCCCAAGCTGGCCCGCCGGAACTTCAACGTTCTGCTCCGCCAGCGCGCTCACCACATCGGTCGCCGTCAGGTTGCGTGCCGCCAGGCGCACCGGATCGAGCCATACCCGCATCGCGTACTTGCGCTCGCCAAAGATCATCACATCCCCGACCCCGGGGATTCGCTTCAGTGCATCCTTGACGTAAACATCCAGATAATTTGAGATGTATTCGCTCGAGTACCGTCCGTCCCGCGTGAAAAATCCCGCCCCGAATACGAAATTCGAGTTCGATTTCACGATGTCGATTCCCGTCGAAACCACCTCGCCCGGAAGTCGTCCCTCCACGCTGGCCACGCGGTTCTGCACATCCACCGCCGCGATATCCAGGTTGTACCCCGTCTGGAACGTGATGTCGATCTCGCATGTCCCGCTGTTGGTGCTTGACGAGCTGATGTAGCGCATCCCCTCGACGCCGTTGATCGACTCTTCCAGCGGAATCGTAACTGCCTTCTCCACCGTCTCCGCATCGGCGCCTACATACGTGGCCGTCACCGATACGACCGGCGGCGCCAGCGTGGGGTACATCGATATGGGCAGCGTAGGAATGCATACCGCGCCCGCCAGAATGATCATCAGGGCGCAGACCGTGGCAAAAACCGGGCGATGAATGAAAAAATCAACAAACAAAGCTAGCTCTCTTTCCTGCCTGGTAGGCGCTGGAGCAAAACCAGGATTGTTGTGGCTCGCGCTGGACTGGGGAACTGGTCCGCCGCTCGAAGCGGGTTGCTCAAGTGCCCTTGCCGTCCTTGCGCTTTAGCTTCTTCCGGGTTGCCTGCCGGGAAAAGTTGCCTGTGCCGTCGGCTCTCTTCCTTCGTCGCTCCGCTTCTCCGCCTGCGCGCAACGATACGCAAAAAACGTCCCTGTCTACTTGCCCAGGGGAATCACGGGCATGCCATCCACGAGGAACTGCGTGCCCGTAACAATGACGTGATCGCCCGCGCTCAGACCGGAGACGATCGAGTAGTTATTGCCCACCGTCGCGCCCAGCGTCACCGGCGTGCGATGCGCCACCATCATTCCGTTCTGCTTCTGCATCACGAAAACAAAGCTCTCTTCGCCCTGCCGGATCACCGCCAGCACCGGAACCACGGCCATCGGCTTCGTGCTCCAGATGACTCGGGCCTTCACGATCTGCGCATTGCGCAGAATCTCCGCCCCCGACCTTACCGGGGCCTTCACCAGAATCCCCTGCAGCGTGCTGTCCACCTCTGGAGAAACGAAATCGACCGCGGTCTTCTCCAGCAGCTTGTCGCTGTTGTCGGTCAGATCGATGCCCAGCCCCATGTGCACCGCGGCGGCGCGTTCCGTAGGGATATATACATACGCTTCCAGATCCTTGTTCTCGTCCACCGTGGTCAGCATCGTCGCCGTGGTCACGTAGTCGCCCACGTGCACCGGAATGTCGCCCACAATGCCGTCGAAGGGCGCGCGCACGGTGTAGTAATCCAGCAGTTGCTCCTGCGTCTTCCGCGACTCCACCGCCGCTTCGTAATCCGCCTTTGCATTCTCGAATGCCTGTTGCGCCTGGTCGTAGGTGTCCCGGCTCGTCACCCCGGCATCGAACAGCTTCCGCTGCCGCTCCCGCTCGATGGTGACGTAGTCGAACAGAGCCTTCTTTTGCCGCTCCGTGGCCCGCAGTGAGGCCACCTGCGCCTGCTGCTGCCGCGGATCGATCTCCATCAGCGCCTGGCCGGTCTTTACCTGGTCGCCTGACCGCACGCGGATCCCGGTCAGCGGTCCACTCACCTGCGGCTGGATCGTTGCCGAGCGCCGCGACTTGATCGTCGCCACATACTCATTGCTCTGCGCCACGGGCTCCATGGCAACCGTAAAGGTCTGCACCGGAAGCCCCTGCATCGCCGGCCCCGTCGCTGCCGGGGGCTGCTTCTTGCAGCCCCCGGCCAGCAGAGTTATCGCCAGGCACCCCATTGCAATTGTGCGTAACCACCGATCTGTCTGCGTCACTTGGTTTGTCCTCTGGTCGCTGTACCTATCTTCACATGCGCCTGGCGCTGGTTTGCGCTTTGTCTGCCGCCGCCCGCCGGCGCAGTGCCGTGCCTCGCGCCCGGTTGCGCCCGCGCGCAGCCGCGTCCGCTCGCTGCGGCTTCACAGTGTGCAAGTTAACCCGAAAACGCCGGCAGGAACATTGAGGCGTCGAACTGCAATCCCATGCGCAACCACTCCTGCCAGGCTCCCCGTCCCGCGGCGCATGCCCGCAAAACCCGCCGCTCTTCTCGCGTCTCGCATGCCATGCCCGGGAACAGGAACTTTGCGGCAAAACACAAACCCGCCACTCTCAAGGATCCAGACGCTGTTCGATAGCCTACCCACGAGAATAGCGCACATCGTTGGTACGCCGCTCCGCCCCATCCGGTTCCCCCCAAAGAGCTCCCCGGTCCGGATTGTCATGCGGCCGGATAAGAATTCGGGACAATTTGCGCCATTCCGCTGCCGCTCCCACCCCGGCTTCGAGCAAATCCTCGCCGAACGGCGCAACGCTCGCCATCCCTAAAGGGCGATACCTGGTCCGGCCCCCTGCTTTTTCCGTCTATCTCAGTGGTTGGCTCTCTAGCCACCCCTGGAGTGCAATATGAAACATCGTCTTTTGTTCGCCATGCTTTCCGCATTGGTCCTGGTCGCGACCGCTGCCGCTCAGGACCCTGGCGCGGCCGGCGTCGCGGCTCCGCAGCGCCCCGCTTTTGGGCCCATGGGCGGAGGAGCCATGGGCATGATGGACCGTGGCGTGCTCGGCACCGTTACTGAGGTTGCCGCCGACCATTACACCGTCAAAACTCCCCTCGGCGATCTCTACACCGTCCGGTTCAGCTCCAATACGCGCTTCGTCAAGCAGGCTTCCGGCATGGGAGGCGCAGGCTACGGCCGCGGTCGTAACGGCGGCAGCCCGCCCGAGCCCATTCAGGCTACCGCCATCAAGGCCGGCGACGCTGTTACCGCCATGGGCAGCATCGACGCAGCCGCAAAGTCGGTAAGCGCCTTGCGCGTGATGCTCCTCGATCCTGAAACCGCTCAGCGCATGGAGCAGATGGAAGCGAACTTCGGGAAGACCTGGCTGCAGGGCAAGGTCACTGCGATCAATGGAACCACCATCGTTCTCACCGGTACGCTCGATCATGCCGCCCATAACGTCGCTGTCGATGAAAACACCACCTTTCGCCGCCGCCGCGATCCGGTCACGCTTGCCGATATTCAAGTGGGTGACATGCTTCGCGCCGACGGTGGTGTGAAGGACGGTGTCTTCACGGCAGCCGCCATTCACGATGGCGGCGCAATCGTCGCTCCACGGCAGAACGGGAGCATGGGATCTCCCGCGGATGCGTCTCCGCCGCCGCCGCAGTAGGTCGCATCCCGCCCCTCTTGCAAAAACATGCCGGCCGGATACGACCCGTATCCGGCCGGCATGTTTTCCTGCTTTTCACCTTTGCCGCTGGGGCATTGCCGATCCATGTACCTGCTCGTCGGCTCTCCGCAATGCCGCCGGTTCACGGTTCCGGTCTCCTGCAACCGCTTTTAGCGCTGTCTCCTGTCGTTCCATCGTAGTCTGCAATCCGCCAGGCACTCCACGACATGGTCCGCCCCGCCCGATGTTACTGGATCGATTGCAGTGTCCATGCGCCGTTGACCTGCGTGAAGGTCGCCACGCGCTGCGTGCTCAGCGTATTGCCGGGATTCTGCGCGATGCTCTGCAAATCCGCCGGCAGGCTGCTCAGATCCGCGTCTTCCATAAAAGTCGCCGTTCGAGTGTCGGCCAGGGTTTGCAAGTTGCCCACGTCGCGCGCCTTGTACTTCACTGTGGCCAGCGGAACCACGGTGACCGAGTAGTTGGGATCGTTCGGGCTCTCCGGCCGCCACTGGATCGTGTCTCCGCCCCCGGGCAGCTTCACCACCTTCGCGCCGTCCGGAGTCAGCTTGAAATCTCCCCAGTAGCCGTTGGGGTAGCGCTTCACTCCCAGCCAATACTTTGCATGCACGCCCTGCTGCATTCCGCGGTCATTCACCACAACGTTGAACGCCGAGCCGGAATTGCTCGCGTATTTGGCTTGAATCATTGCCGTCGCTTGATCCTGTGTCAGGTCGGGAGCTGACTTGCAGCCCGCCACCAATCCGCTTGCACCCAGTAGCACCAAAGCCGCCAATGCCTGAAACTTAAACACGTTTTTCACGTTTCCTCCGTAGACTGCATGGAACGGTTTGCATTCTTTTGCTCCGCCATTTTTCTCCTACTTTCCTCTGCTGTCAACGAGATTGAAAGTGACGCCGCTCACACAAGATAGCGCCCGGTCGCCACTGTATCTTTTGCCCCTTCCCGGCGCCCCGCCCGCAGGCCCGTCGAGCGGTCAGCAATCGGCTTCGTAGAAGCTCAATGCCGCGTCGCCCTGCTCCAGCAGCCGCACCCGCTTGAGGCCCCCGTAAAGCTCCTCCAGGCTCTGCTTGCGCCGGTGCTCGGCAACCACGATCGCTCCCGGAACCAGAATTTTCGACCCTCCACCCAGCCCCAAAAGGGTCGCCGCATACTCCTGCGCCGCGTCATACGGAGGGTCCAGAAACACCACGTCGTAGTGCGCCGGCTCCTGACCGGCCTTCGCCGCCAGGCGCAGAAACGACGCCACCGTCTCCGCCCGCACCGCGTAGCCTTGCTTCACGCCCAGTTGCTCCAGGTTGCGGCGCAGCGCCTTCAGCGCCGCCGGAGCCCGCTCCACAAAGGTCGCCCGCGCCGCGCCCCGGCTCAGC
>JAJXXG010000577.1 GCA_021781255.1 Acidobacteriota bacterium | reverse complement strand
GATTCAGTCTCGATCGTGCCGCGCTCCGGATCCATCTTTACCGCGACGCCCTTCAACTTCAGAAAATCCCACAAGTCCGTTGCGAACCCATGAAACACCTCCGGCTTGGAGTAGCGCACGTGCGCAGGAGTGCGAAACGCCACCACGTAGACCGCAGCATCCCCCTGTGCCGCCGAAGCACTTTCCTGAGCCAATATCGGAAAGGCCAACAGCAGGGCAACCAGCCGCACAACCACCCATCTCATCCACATACTGGGACTCCCGCGACCTCCGCGTCTGTTGCGAGGGGAAGGAAGAAAGGCTTGCGCTACAGCCGTCACGCAGCGCGTACAAACTCGTTCTGCCGGAATGCGATCCGGTGGTGGCATGCATCGCAGTCAAAGCTCTGGATGCTGCTGATGCTGCTCACCGTTTTGCCGCACCATGGGCACTTGCCGCGCAGCGACCCGAAGCCCATCATTGGTCCCACCAGCGGTGCCAGCACGCCGCCAATAATCATCGGAACCCCGACAAACGCGCCAAGCCCGGTCAGGCACAGCATGGTTCCCACAATCAGCATCATCGGCGTGACCAGCACACCCAGCAGCAATCCGCCAAACGCACCCTTCACCGGTGTCTTCTCTGCCGGCAGGTGTTGCACCTCAACATGAGTCGTCTGCACCACAGTGGCGCCGCAACTGGGGCAGAACTTCCACTCCGGCGTCAGTTTGGCCGAGCATTTCGCGCATTGCCCATCCATATCGCCACCCCTCCTTGAGGGCCAACGATTATATCACATTGCGAAATGATTCCGTGCCGCATCGTCTGCTATGCTCCCGGTAATGTCTTTCGTTCGCGACTTCCAGCGTCTTACCTCATCGCAGCGGCATGCTTTCGTCGCCTCGTTTCTTGGTTGGACGCTCGACAGTCTCGATTTTTTTCTGCTCATCTTCTGCGTAAAGGCCATCGCGGCCGATTTCCGGGCCATGCCCTCGGCAATTCTAGGTGCGGTCTTTCTTACCCAGGCATTCCGGCCCGTCGGCGCCGTCATCTTTGGCCTCCTGGCAGACCGCTATGGCCGCCGCCCTGTTCTGATTACCAACATTCTCAGCTTCTCCATCATTGAGGCCGCCTGCGCCTTTGCGCCGTCGCTGAATGTGCTGCTTCTCCTCCGAGCGCTCTTCGGCATTGCCATGGGGGGCGAGTGGGGAGTGGGTGCGGCGCTTGCCTTTGAGAGCCTGCCCCGCGAGGGCCGCGGAACCTTCTCCGGCATCCTGCAGGAGGGCTATGCCCTCGGTTCCATCCTTGCCTCTGCCGCCTACGCGCTCTTCTTCCATGCCATTGGCTGGCGGGGCCTCTTTCTACTCGGGGCAGTTCCGGGTCTGCTTGTCCTCTACGTGCAGATCCGAGTCGAAGAGAGTCCCGTCTGGCTCGCATCGGCTCGCAGGCCACGGGAGCGCCGCACAGGTCCGCTTATCCCGGCACATATTACCGAATTTCTGCCCACGTTCTTTTTTCTGGTCATTCTCATGACCGCCTTCATGAGCTTTTCCCATGGCACGCAGGACGTGTATCCCACCTTTCTTTCGGTCCAGATGCACCTTTCGCCGCAGACTGTGGGCCTGATTGGCGTGCTTTACGGTCTAGGCTCCATCGCAGGAGGATTCGTCTTCGGCGTTCTCTCGGAGCATTGGGGACGCAAGCGCGCCATTATCGCTGCCGCGCTACTCTCCATCCCGGTCATCCCGCTGTATGCTTACGGCCACTCTGCTTGGACCCTCGGCGCGGGTGCCATTCTCATGCAGTTCATGGTTCAGGGCGCATGGGGAGTGGTGCCAGCCTACCTCACGGAACTCTCTCCCGGTCCTGTCCGCGCCACCGCGCCCGGCCTTGCCTATCAACTCGGCGGCCTCATTACCTCCTGGAACGGCAAAGGCCAGGCTCTTGCCGCCGAGCGCTGGGGTAGCTACTCAGACGTCCTCGCCGTCACCGTTGTCCTGGTTGCCGTTGCGCTCGCTGTCCTCGCCATCCTGGGCCGCGAAGCCAAAGGCGCAGAGATGACTGCCTAGGCTGCTCTTGCGGCAACTCTGTCCCACATCGCAATGCTTGTGGAATCCGCTGCGAAACACAACGAAGGCCCGGTGAGCGTGTGTGCTGGGCCGGGCCTTCGCAGGGTGCGAGGGGTTATACCTTCTGGAGTTCCGCTTTCGCCTCACGGATGCGAAAGAGCTTGTCGAGGCCAGCGAGCTTTTCTGCAATGCCGGTGTATTCCAGCTCGTTCATCGGCAACATGGCGGCGCCTGAGAAGCCCTGACGCCGGATCTCGATGGCCTTGTCGGCGACGTGGCTGCGAACGCGATCCCAGAACGGATGCGCAAAGTTGTCCACGGGCTCGGTGAGATGTCCGTTATGGCTGCAGAAGCCGGCGCAACTGACGATGGGAGGCCCATCAAAGTAACTGATGCCGGTGTTCAGCGCAACAGGCATGATAGGCACCTGGTGGGAGCCTCGCATGCCGCCACCAACAAAGTGGCCAATGGCGTAGGGCGCAAGAATCTCTCCTGTGGCCGGAAAGTTCATCTGCACGCGAACGAGCATGACGGGATCGTCTTTCCCCGTGTACTTGCCGGCAATGTTGTGGAGTCGCGAGGTGGCAACGGCGACAGCCTGCTCGCCGGTGGCGCGCGACCAGATGGACTCGACGACAAATCGCTCCGGATCGCGGAGCAGCGCGGCAATGTCGTACAGATCGTCGGGTGCGTTGAGCTCGATGATGCGGTCGCCGGCCGTGTTGCTCACGTCCATGATGACGAAGCGATAGCCGAGCGACATCTTGGGGGAGAGAATGAGGCCCGGTGTGTTCATGGGGTCGGCAAAGGCCAGATAGAGCGGCAGGTTGAAGGCGCCGGGATCGGTCTTGTCGGCTGCGAAGAAAAGAAACGGCTCGCTGGTGCGCTCGTCGATCTCCATTTCAGCGACGGCGGGGCCCATGCCCTTTACGTTTCCGGAAAAGGAGTCTTTGAGGAGATCCTGTCCGGCACCGTAGAGGCCCTCCTGACGCGCGGCGTCGGTACCGGCGCGAAAGGCATCCCATGCGAGTTGGTGGATCTGGGCATCGTTCTCCCCAAGCGTATGCGTCATGAGGATTGCGATGTCATCACCGGTATGGCTGATGTAGTGGTCGAGAACCAGCCCCGGAGCGCGCTTCCCAATGTAGGTTTTCACGGTTTCCAGCAGGTGCAGGGAGGGAGCGACGTGTCCGCCGACGGAGCCGATATCTGCCTTAATCACAGTTAAGGTCAATTTCATGGCTCACCCCACGGTAAATATGGGACCAGCGACGGGAAATTGCCGTGATGCGTGTCACGAGGAAGTGCAGGGAATAGGTGGGCAGGCTCGGGGTGGACAGTGCGGTGCTGAAAGAAGAGCATTGCTGCACTTACGGTGTTTGCGCGGAGATGCGGGGATTGGGCGCGTTTGCCAATGACCGAAGTGCGTTCAGTCCTGCACGCGGACCAGCAGGCAGGTGATGTTGTCGTGGCCACCGGCTTTCTTGGCGGCGTTGATGAGTCCGGCGCACATCTCTTCGAGCGGCCCGCTGGCAGTGAGCATCGACTGGAGGACGGAATCGGGCAGTTCGCGGGTCAGGCCATCGGAGCAGAGCAGGTAAAGATCGCCTGGCGCGGCTTCGAGCCCGAAGATGTCCGGCGTCACGCGGCACTGCGTACCGAGTGCGCGGGTGATGACGTTGCGGAGGGGAGAACGGAGCGCCTCAGAGCGGGTCATGCGGCCCACGCGCACCTGCTCCTCTACCAGGGAGTGATCGAGGGTGAGCTGTTCCAGTTGGCCCTGGCGCAGGCGGTAGCAGCGGCTGTCCCCGATGTTGAGCACCCAAAGGTTGTGCTCCTGCGCAAGGAGGGCGACAAGAGTCGTTCCCATTCCGCTCAGGCGATGATTGCGCTGCGCGCGGCTGTAGATGGCCTGGTTGGCGGCCAGAATGGCTTGCTCTGCCTGTTCCGGCAGAGAGGCTTCCCCATTCTGGGAGCGGCCAGTGAGGAGCCGCAGCATTTCATCCACGGCGAGGGAACTGGCGATCTCTCCGGCGGCGGCGCCACCCATGCCGTCACAGACGACATAGACACCATCCTCTACGGAGTAACCGAAGGCATCCTCGTTGGACGGCCGCTTTCGACCTCGATCTGTGATTGCCGCAGCGAGAAAATGGACGGTCGCCGTTGCCAAGGAACTTCCCCCATCGCTCAGTTTACACGGGGGCAGTTAGCCTGAACAGCCGCAAAATGCGTGCTCAGCGCGACGGATGCGACTGTTCGCGGGAAGAAAGCGGGGGCGGTGCGGGCAGTTCGTAGACATGGATAGCGCCGGCGTCGAGGATGGCGACGCGCCTGCCGGACGGCGAGATGGCGACGTTTCCGCCGCCGTCCAGGACGGGGCTGGCGGAGGCTTTGAGCGCAACCTTGCCCGTGGCGGCATCCAGGACCTCGACGAACTGGCCTTTCACATCGTCAAAACTCAGCGGGGTATAGGCGTCGATGGGATGCGTGACGACCAGCGTCTCACGGGCCAGGCGCAGTCCACCGGCGGAGAAGAACAGGCGCGGCCAGACCTGTATGGGGGGCTGCGGCGCGTCCCAAAGATGAAGACCGTCGATGGAGATGGCGGAAAGGCTGAGGGTTCCGTCGATGTTGCAGGTGGAGGCAATGACCTCCTGCGGAGCGAGGAACTGAAGTGTGGGAGTGCAGATCGAGTCTACGTGACCGAGAATGCGGTTGCCGCCTGTGAAGTAGTTCATGTTGAGCAGCCACTCCCGGCCACGGCCGCGCAGAGGTTCCAGGTAGCCGTCCGAATTGATGGGCAGGTGGACGACCGTGCGCACGTGGCTGACCAGCATCACCTGACCCGTGGAGCGGCGGAGGATGCGCAGAACTATGTTGGGCTCGCCGGAAGTGTCGCTACCGTCCGTGGTTACGCTGGCGGCCGCGGTGTCGGGGCTTGGGACCTGGCCAGGTTCGGAGGCAGTCTGCCCAGGCTCATGGGAGTCCGTGACGAGGTATTGCTGCGAGGGGTCCATTTCCAGCCAGAGCAGAGGGCCGGGAAAGTGCAGCAGCGGCTTCAGATCGAGATTGGTGTTGCCCTGCCTGAGGTCGTTGAGATCGCGCAGGAGGAAGCTTCCGTCATGGAGTATCCAGAGGTAGCGGGAGTCGCCGTGGAGGGTCCAGAGGTCCTCATCTTCGACGTTACCCTTCGGCAGTGAAAGGACAAGAGCACGTATCTGGCGCTGGTCGGCACCGCTCGCGTCGCGATGGATGAGCCCGGGAGCGCGAAACGTGAAGAGCAGCCTGCCTTCGTCGAGGAAGTCGAGCGAGGCAAGGGCCATGCGCTGGCCCTGATAGATGGGGCCGGGCGCAGCGAAACCGAGCGGCTCAACGGGGATGGAGAACGCGGGGGGCTGCGACGCGTGGACGGCCGGTTGGGCGGCGGGTGGGTTGGCCGGCGCAGGTTTGTGGTGGCGCAGCGAGATCAGGGTGGCCTGCGCGAAGCTGGCCATGGGCAGGCAAAGCAGCAGCGCCGCCACCGTGAGCCCCAGGCTTACGTGCTTGCCAAAGTCAGCCTTGCGGAGCGGCTGTGCCATCGCTTTCTATTTTCGCTGATGACGGCGATTTTGGGCAGAGACACCGGCACATGCAGGGTGTGCGAGAGTAAAGAGTGAGATGGTAACCATGGGAACCGGTAGCCGGAGGGTGATGTTTCTGGGGTACGGCGCATGCGCGCTGGCGGGCTGCCTTTGGGGCACGGGATTCTATTTTGGCCGGCTGGCGCTGAATGAGATGAGCGTGGAGCACATGGTGCTCTACCGCTTTCTGTTTGCCTGCGTGGGCATGCTGCCGGTGGCGCTTATGCATCGGGTTCGGCTCAAGTGGAGCGAGACGCGCCTGCTCCTGATTTCAGCCGCATTGGGCATTCCGGTGCAGTTTCTCATCCAGTTCCATGGGCTGGCGCGAACGACGGTGAGCCATGCATCCCTGATGGTGGGATCGATGCCGGTGTTGCTGGGTGTGGCTGCGGCGGTGTTTGCGGGGGAGAGGCTGGACGGCATTGGCTGGGCTGCGCTGGCCAGTTCCACCGTGGGTGCAGCGTTGATCGTCCTGGGCGGGCATCATGGATCGGCGACGCAGGGAGAGCCCTCGCTGACCGGGGATCTTCTGGTGGTGCTTTCGCTATGCTTGTCGCTGGCGTGGATCCTGTTGAGCAAAAAGCTGATGCAGACGCACAGCCCGCCGGTCGTGACGGCATACACCATCCTGTCTGGAACCGTGATGCTGGCGGCATGGGTCCTGGGGCCATGGCTGCTGCGTCCGTGGCTGCCTACGCACGGACAGCCGCCTCCGTTTGCTCATGTGAGTACGACAGCGTGGATGGCGCTGGCCATCAGCGGACTGGCGTGCACCGCGACAACCACCCTACTTTGGAACTGGGGGATTCATCATGTTCCGGCATCGCGAGCAGGGGTATTCCTGAATATTGAGCCGGCGCTGGGGTCGTTCCTGGGGGTAAAACTGCTGGGCGAGCATCTGGGCCCGCATGCTGCGATGGGCGGGGCACTGATTCTGGGAGCGGCCGTGGTGCTGACCACGCGTGGTCATGAACCGCAGCCGGAGGTGGTGCTGGAGTAGCGTCGGCATAACCCGGCCGGGGCGTCCCCTACAACCTTGGAGCCATTGTTGAATCCGGATAAACCAAGCATCCTGAGGGTGATCGCTGGAGGTAGCTGTGACCCTTCTGACTTGGAGCCACGCTTGCACGGTTGGTGTAAAGGCAATGGATGACCAGCATGGCATCCTGATGGATACCATGAACGAACTGCGCGACGACCTGCTGCACGGATGCAATCGGGAGCAGTTGGACGAGAGCCTGGAACGGCTGGTGGACTTTACCCGCAAGCACTTTGCTAGCGAAGAGCATCTGCTGCAGGCCTACAACTTTCCCGGCCTGCTGGAGCATCGTGCGGCGCATCAGCGGCTGCTGAGTGAGATTCGCAAGACCGTGCGGCGCGCTGAGAATTGCGACTCGCTGCAGGTACATCCGCTGCTGGAGTTCCTGCGCAGCTGGTACATGGAGCACATCGAGAGCCTCGACCGGCAGTATGGCCCGTGGTTGAACGCGCGCGGCGTGTATTAAACCAGAGACTGTCCGGGGGCATCCCTCCCCCCACTCCCCCTTTCCTCTTCCGGCACGGCAGCGCTTCCTTCCCACCGTGATTTCCATGCAACAGATGGCACAGGCGGTCGATAACTCTCTTGCCGGGATCCCGGCTGGAGAGGGCAGGCATG
>JAJXXG010000614.1 GCA_021781255.1 Acidobacteriota bacterium | reverse complement strand
TTTTCACGGCTTCGGAGGGGTTTTGTTTCGCCTCCATGCACTGCGCGGGCGCGGCATCCACACGGCGGGCAGCCTCTTCAGAATCCGCGGGATTTTTGGGTGCGCGGGGGATTTTGGGCGGATTTCATCTTGTCTTCAAGCTCATCCGTGGTTTGTTTTCTCCCGGAAAAGCCTTAAACTGCATCTCTGACCGTCTACCAGGTTGTATCGGCATTGAAAGACGGGGGCCACACGATCGCGGCGCAGCCAACGAACGGTAAAGCGATGATCTATCGAATGGTTAGCCAATTGAAACGCTCTCGCTTTTTGATCATGCGCTCCTTCGGGACGCGCAGATTTGCCTTGCTGGCTCTCGTCTGCACCCTCGCAGCCTCTCCTGCGCTGCCGCAGCGCCCGCGCCCTACCCTCGACATTACGGGCTATGTGATTGACGCTGAACTGGATACCGCGGCCCACCATCTCGCCGCCACTGCCGTGGTCAGCTTCGCCCCTCCACCCGGCCTTGATGCCGTCACCTTCGGCTTCCATCCCGCCCTCAAAGTCACAAAAATTACCGACGAAAACGGCAAGCTCCTCGATGGAGAGCGCACTGCCGACGGCTCCATCCGCGTGACCGCTCCGGCGCCCTTCGCCGATGGCCAAACCTGCCGTTGGACCTTTACCTACGAAGGCACGATCACTGGCAATGAAGACGGCCCCGTCGAAGGCCTCAAGCTCGCTGCCATTCAGGAGCCGGTTACCTATCTGCTTTATCCTGCCCGCTGGTTTCCCATGACCGGCTTCATGACCGATCGTTTCACCGCCGAGATGCACATCCGTGTCCCGCAGGGCATGCGCGTCCTGGCCGGCGGCGCCACCGGCAGCCCGATCTCCATCAATCTCTCCAACGGCCAACCCGGATCGGAGTATGACTTTAAGTGGACCAAACCCGGATTTCCGGGCACGGTGATCGCCGGCCGCTTTGTGGATCCCTTCTCCGCCGGGGCGGGCAACGTCAAGGTTTACCTCACCGTCTCCCACCAGGCCGCTGGCAACGAGTTTTCCCAGACCGCGGCGAAGGAATTTGACTTCTTCACAGACACTTTCGGCCTGCCTGAAACCACCTACCTCAACGTCGTGGAGCTGCCCGACGATACCCTGCCGGCGGCCTGGGCCCCCGGATTGGCCGCCATTCAGGGCTCGCGCGTGGCCGACAAATCCGGCATTCGCCTGCTCGCCAACACCATCGCACATCAGTGGTGGGGATCGCTCGTCAGCCCGCGTACCCTCAACGATGCCTGGATCACCAATGGCATGTCGCGCTACGGCGAGCTGATGTATGTCGAAGATCAGAGCGGCAAGAGCGCTCTTCAAGCCGCGCTCGATGATGTTTCGGCCGGCGCTCTGGCCTATGACACCATTCCGCTCTCCAGCGCCGGACGCCTCGATCCTTTTTCCCCGCAGTTTCAGTCCATGACCCTCGAAAAAGGCGCCATGATCTTCCACATGCTGCGCGGCGAGGTGGGCGATAAGGTCTTTTCGAACATCCTCAAAGGTGCGCTCAGCCAATACACGGATCGGCCCATGCGCACGGAGGACTTTGAGAAGGTATCCGAAGAGGTCAGCCAGCAGCAGCTTACGCCATTCTTCGCGCAGTGGGTTGACGGCACCGGAGCGCCGGCCTTCGCCGACAAGTACGCCGTCTACAGGCTGGGGAACAACAAAGGCTTCCGCACCATTGGCGAGATCAACCAGGATCTCGATCTCTTTCGCATGCCTGTCGAGCTGCGTATCGAGACCGATGGCAAAACCGAAACCCGTAAAATTGACGTCGTCGGCACCGACACGCAGTATGTGGTCGATACCTTCGGCCGTCCTCGCCGCATCAGCATCGACCCCAATGACTGGGTGCTCAAGTCCACTCCCGATCTGCAGGTGCGCGTCGCCATTCTCAAAGGCCAGCAACTCGTCGCCCAGGGCGACCTGATCGGCGCGTTGGGCGAGTACAAGAAGGCTCTCGAGGCCAATCCCTTAAGCTCCCTCGCCAGCTATCGCATCGGCGAGATTCTGTTTACCCAGCGCAACTATCAGGCCGCCGTGAACTCCTTCCGCGATGCCCTCCGTGGCGACGACGAGCCGCCCTGGACTGAGGTATGGAGCCATATCGCCATCGGCAAGATCTTTGACATTACCGGCCAGCGCGATCGCGCTGTGAATGAGTACCGTCTTGCCGTGCAGACCAACGACAATACCCAGGGCGCCGTTAACGAGGCGCGCCAGTACATCCAAAAACCCTACAGGCGCCCTGACAACCAGTAGCCGCTTGGCCGCCTGCAGGATGAATCGCCTCCCACCCGGGTGGAGAGCGTCTGCCCTTTGGCCTGGCTGCACTTGCCTTGCGCGCTGGGTGCCTTGTCTGCGTTTATTGCTTGCCGAGCGAAAGCACCTGAAGATCGACGTGCGCCAATCCCGCCCAGGTCATCCCGAGCTTTTGTGCCGCCCCGTAAGAGAGGTCGATGATTCGTCCCTGATGCCCAAGATCGCCGCGGTCCGTGATGCGCACCACCACCGACTGATGGTTGGAGCGATTCACCACCCGCACCACTGAGCCGAAAGGCAGCGTCGGATGACAGGCCGTCATCGCGTACATGTCATACGTCTCGCCGCTGGCCGTCTTGCGTCCGTTAAAGACGCCTCCATACCACGACGCGATCCCGTGAATCCGGTCGTGCCACTTCCGCGCCGCCGGTGTCGCACGGTTCGCCGGAACGACCGGCTCGGCCTGCGCCAGGGATGCCGGGGATGCGCTTGTTGCGGTTGTTTCCGTACTTGCGTTCGTCGCTCTGGAAAGACGCGCATCTGCTTCTACCGTGCGTGCGGTAACCAGCACCACCGCCGCCACCAGCACCGCGGCAGAAACCCCCGCCGTCAGATAAATCCATAGCGGAGATCGTCGCTTTAAGTTGCGTGTTTTCCTTGTTATAACCATCTGTTCATTTTACTAAGCCGACGCCCGATTCCCCTCGCTGGGTCAAGGCTGGCCCGCAGATTTCCAGCGGAAATCACCGCGTCTTCCGTCGGCTCCGGGTAAGGCATTGTGTCCGTTTAGGTTACAGAGTGAATCAGGACGGGCGCGGTTTTCCCATTTTGGGCCAAACCGGCCGCTCCAACCTTGCCTCGAACTGCACCCTCCCGGCGTTCCTGCCCTCCATGCCGCATTAAATTTCTGAAATCAATGAACTTGAGTGCAAAATGAACCCGCTCCGCGCGCCGGCGTGCCGGCCTGTGGATCCCGGTCCCGCCGGGCGCAAGGCGCGGCAACCGGGCTCGGGCGCCCTTCGGTTTGCGCAGCGGCTGCAGCCGCGTAGGTCTCCTGTGAGTAGATCGATCTCGCGTTTGCCGATTAATTCTGAGCTTCTGCTAGCCTGCAATCAGGGCTTGCCGATAAGAACTTCGGCAGGCTCTTTGTGTTTGCGGCTGGCTCCGGCCAGTCAGGAGAGGCTTGTCTATGCAACTGAGCGCAAAGGGGTTCGATCTGATCAAGCGGTTTGAGGGGTACCGCGGCCAGCCGTACGCCGACATCTCCGGCCTGCCCACCATCGGCTACGGCCATCGCATTGTTCCCCCCGAGTCCTTCCCCGACGGGGTCAGCCGAATCCAGGCGAATGCGATTCTGGCTCGGGATGTCGCCGTGGCCGAGCAGGCTGTCAGCCGCCTGGTGAAGGTGCCCTTGACCCAGGGTCAGTTCGACGCCCTCGTCGACTTCTGCTTCAACCTGGGGTCTGGGCGGCTGGCGGGTTCGACCCTGCTTCGCTGCCTCAACGAGCGCCAATACGATGCCGCGGCCGAACAGCTTCTTCTGTGGGATATGGCTGGCGGCGAGGTCAATCTGGGCCTGAAGGCCCGGCGCCAGGCAGATCTGAGTCTTTGGAGAGCGAGGGCTCAGGCGGGCGCAACGGCTGTGTGAGCCAGAGCGCATGGGCCAGCCGTTGCAGGCAAGCGCTTCAGATTCGGCAGCCGCTCGCGGGCGTCATACCCGCCGCCCGCTCATCGCCGCCGGCCTGCGGTCGATTTTCGGATGCCTGGAGCCTTACTTCCGCTCCGTCACTTCCAGCCGCTCATCGGACGCCAGATAGCCCTTGCGCCTGAACCAGTCAGCCATTGCCGTCCGCAGCCGCTCGATCGGTACGCGGTGCCCAATCTCCAGCACGCCATCGCCGGCGGGAAATGTATCGTCAAAGACAGCGTCGTTGGTAAAGTTGCGCATGGCAAAGTTGTCGATCTGCTGAATCGGGCAGGCATGATGTGCCCCCGCGGCGTCGATCCGTTCAATGTTGACGCGCCGTGCGAACATGGTCTCACTTTAAATCAACCGCGCCGCCTGACGCCCCCGCGTCTCTGCCCGCGTGCGCCTTGCATGCCGCCGTCAGGCAGGATACGTTAGAGCCAACGGCGTCTACCGCTCCCCGTCGCGCGAATCGTTCATTCGCCTACCTGCCGTCGAGATTTCGGAGACATGAGACTATGCGGCTGCTTCTTCACTGGATACTGAGCGCGATTGCGCTCCTTGTCGTCTCGCACCTTGTTCCCGGATTCCATGTGGCCGGCCTGGTTCCGGCGCTCATCGCCGCCCTGGTGATCGGCCTGCTGAATGCCACCATCGGGCTCTTCCTCAAGATCCTTACCTTCCCGCTGACGATTCTCACGCTGGGCATCTTCCTGCTGGTCATCAACGGCGCAATGATCCTCGTCGCGTCCAGTCTCGTTCCCGGATTTCACGTGCGCGGCCTGGTGCCGGCCTTCTGGGGCGCGGTGGTGCTGGCTCTTCTCGGAATGGTGATCAAGGCCGTGACGAAGAAGGATTAGGCTCTTGCTGGGCCCCTGCCGCGGCCGCGGATTGAGCGCCCTGCTTCTTCATCGGCGCCGCGGACTTCTTCGCGGGCCTGGCGACCGTCGGTCCCGGTATCGTTCCCGGCGTGCGCATCGCGCCCGCTCCCGAGAATCCGCCTGCCGTGGGCACAGGCCCTGGCAGGACCAGCGTCTTGCCGTTTTGTACGTGCTCTACGTGGCTATAGACGCCCCAGCCGCCGCCCACGACGACAAACACAATTGCCGCCGCCGCCGCCGCGCGCAGCCACTGGTGCTCCATCGCCATCCGTGCAACATGCATCTCAGGCCATGACAGAACCCGCCTGCTCCGCGGTGCGGCGTCAAGCGCGTCGTGCACGCGCGCTTCCAGTCCTTGCGGCGCAGGTAGCTTCGCAATCAGCCGCAGCGTCTCTTCCCCGCTATCGCCCTGCGGCGCTGCCGCCATCGGTTTGTGAGGGTTCGAGCTCATGGCAAACTCCTCTCCTGCTAACTCCTCGCGTGGTGCAGCAACTCGGCCATCAGGTTGCGTGCCCGGAACAGCCGCGATCGTACGCTTGACTCTGTAATGCCCAGAACTGAAGCAATCTCCACGCTCGACAGTTCTTCAAAGGCTGAAAGCAGCAGAACCTGGCGTTCCTTGGCCGGCAGTTGCTCCACGCGGGCCAGCACGTGCGCATGATGTTGCGCCGCCGCCGCACGCTCTTCCTGGGAGAGCCCCGTCGAGGGCAGTACGCGAACCAGCTCCGCCACGTCGTCGGTTTCGGGCCGCGTCTTGCTGCGCCGTTTGCGATCCAGCACGATGTTCCAGACAATGCGGATCAGCCATACGCGATGGTCGCGCACCTCGGCCAGCGTCTCCCGGTGCCGCAGCACGCGCAGAAACGCCTCTTGTACGGCATCCTCGGCATCGGAGGGATTGCGCAGGACGGAATAAGCAACTCGATAAAGAGCTGCGGCGTACTGGTCCACCAGAGATGCTACGGCCGCGTCTTCCGCGCGCCGGCGCGCTTCCTCGTCTGCCGCACTCGTGGGAATTTCCATCCAACCTGCGCAAATTGCCTGGCTGGTGCTCATCACCTACCAGACGCAGCCAGCGGGAAAAGTGCTCGGAATTACCCTGTCTCGCACTCGTGGGGTCAACCTCCCGTGGCGGGACAGCCTTCGCACCCGAGATGCGGTCTTACTTGCCTATCAGCTTCTGTGCCGCAATCTGGCCGGCGGCGCCTTCCTTGTCCGCGTCCCTCACCTTGGCCCAGAGCGCCCGCGCCTGGTCCTGTTTGCCTTCTGACGCGTACAGATCGGCAAGATCCAGTTGCGCCACGCCCGTCGAAACCGTCGTTGAAGGCTTGGCTACGATCTGGTTGTAGAGATCGGCTGCTTCGTTGTCCCGGCCGGTCTGGCGATAGAGTCCGGCAAGCGCCAGCTTCGCCAGGTTGGCCAGGTTCCGGTCCCAGGAGTGCGAGGCGATCGTCAGTTCGCTCTCCGCCGATCCGGTTTGCCCCATCTCCTCAAAGGTCACGCCGGCAAAATAGTGGGCCTTCGTCCCCTCGGGCAGCCAGCCGAAATCGTGGGCCACGGCCACAAACTCCCGATTCGCTTCCTTCGCGCGGTCGGCTGAGGTCGAGTAAACCCCAGGCTCGGGCGGTGCGCCCGGAATCGCCAGCGGCGTGGTGTAAACATCCAGCGCCGACCCCAGCGCTGCGTCGGCTGCCGACGTGCGCAGGGCCCAGTAGGTCAACGCGCCAATGCCCACCACAAGAACTGCGCCGGCCGTGATCGCCCAGCGGATCACGCTGGACCTGTGCTCGCCAACCCAACTGGCGCTCGTTGCGGCGGCCTGGGCAAACTTGTCTTTCTTCAGGGCATGACGGGTTTGTGTATCCACGGGTTCCTTTTGTCCTTCGTCGATTGACTTGCAGGCGGGTCCGTACGGGTGAGGGCAGCGCTACTGCAACCTCAATAGTTTAGCAGTGCGGTTTCCGCAGCGGCAACCGCGCCCGCTTGCCCCCTCCGCCCGGGAACGGTACGCTTAAAGCATGTATGACGATTTTCACGCCACTGACCGCTGGAGCGGGGAAGACCTGCACTGCCGCTGGAAGGCGAATATGGTGGCTATCGCTACCCGCCACGCTGACGCAGTAGACATTCGATTCGACGTCAACGGCCGCCCCATGTGGATCTCCTTGCCCTCGACTGCCTGGGTGGAACAGAAGCAGCGCAGCGGCAAGGTAATCACTGACCATCTGGCCGCGCAGGTCGCCGGCCGTTATCTCAAGCAGCTGATTGAAGAAGGTTTCGACTCGCAGCGCGAGATCTACACCATGTCCGTGCCCGATGTGCTCGCGCACCTCGACGCGGTGGTAGCCGAGGCCAGGGCGCAGGGCGCGCTGCCGGTTATCCCGGCGGGCCCGGTCAGCTAACGCAATTCCCGGTAGCCGTATCCTGAAGCCCCAGAGCTTCCGTCGCCGCGCCTCAAGGCGCGTCGGCATGACGCCAAATCGAAGAC
>JAJXXG010000356.1 GCA_021781255.1 Acidobacteriota bacterium | reverse complement strand
CGTGGGGATGGGACTTGAGAAACTCGCGCACGCCGCGCCGCAAAATCCCCGCTCCGTGGCCATGAATCACGCGCACGCGCGGCAGCCCAGCGAGAAACGCGCGGTCGAGATACTTTTCAAGCTCGTCAGTCGCTTCGTCCACCGTGCGCCCGATCAGATTGATCTCCATGCGCATATCGTCGTTATTGTCGCTGGTGACCGTAACGTGTACGCCCTTTTGCTTGCGCGCGGCCGCCAGCGGATCTGCTCTGACTGCAACCGCACCTGACGCTTCTGCAAGCTCATCCCTTTTCACCCGCATCTTGATCGGGCCAAGTGCGACCTCAAACAGGTCTTTCTCGATCTCCCGTTGCACCACGCCAATCTTATTCATGGACTTGATGCGCACATGGTCGCCGGCAGCGATGTGGCGAAGCAGGTGCGGCTGCGCGTCCGCGTCGCCCTTATCCGCGCCGGTGCGGTGGGCGACAACGGTCTGATTGAAGCTCTCCTGGAACTCGCGCCGCAGCCTCTGGATGCGCCGCTCGGCTTCTTTGGTGAGCTTTTGCTGCGCCACGCGATCCTCGACCGCGCGCACGTTTTCGCGCATCTGGAACTCGAAGTCCTTGAGCAGCGAGGCCAGCTTGGCCTCAAGCTCGCGCACGCGGTTGCGCACCTCCGCGTCGCCCTCGCGCTCGAGTTTCTTTCGCTCCTGATTGAGCGCATATTGCTGTTCGCGGGCGGCTTTTCGCTCCACGTCCAGTTGTGCCAGCTCGTTATGTAATTTGTCGAGGAAACGCGCAATGTCGGCCTGTTGCGAGCCCAGCCGCTCCCGTGCAGCGGCGATGATGGCCGCGTTCAGGCCCAGCCGCTCGGCAGTCTGAATGCCGGCCGAAGCGCCGGGCACGCCCAGATGGAATTGATAATTCGGAACCAGCGTGCGCTCATCGACACCGGCCGCGGCGTTGCGAACGCCGGGCGTGTTGGCCGCATAGACCTTGAGCGAAGTGTGATGTGTGGAGATCAGCGTCCACGCGCCGCGTTCAAGAAAGTGGTGCGCCACGGCGACTGCCAGCGCCGCGCCTTCCTCGGGATCGGTCGAGGAGCCCAGTTCGTCGAGCAGCACCAGGGATCGCGCATCGGCCAGCCGCGAGAGCCGGTCGAGGTTTGTGATGTGCGCGGAGAATGTGGAAAGCGCAGCCTCGATCGACTGCGCGTCACCAATATCGGCCAGAAACGCCGTGAAGATGGGAAAGCTCGCCTGCGTGGCCGGCACCGGAATTCCCGCCTGCGCCATCATCGCCAGCAGCGCCGTGGTCTTGAGCGCTACGGTTTTGCCGCCGGTATTGGGGCCACTGATGATGAGCTGGCGCTCGCTGGCTGTCAGTTCCAGGACCAGCGGTACTATTTGTCCTGAGCTTGCGCGCAGCCGTTTTTCCAGCAGCGGATGGCGCGCGCCTTCAACCAGCAACCGATCCCCTCCAAAAGCCGGCCCCACGCAGTCGTAGTCGCGCGCAAAACGCGCCCGCGCCAGGAGGCTGTCGACAGCGGCGAGCACACGCGCGCCCTCGACCAGGCCGTGCGCGTAGCCGGCAACCTGGCGGGTGAGCGCGACAAAGATGCGGTGAATCTCTTCCTGCTCTTCCTCGATCAGCCGCACCAGTTCGTTGTTCTGCTCGATGGTTTCAAGCGGCTCCACGTAAACCGTCTGCCCGGAAGAACTCGCCCCGTGGATCACACCTGTGACGCGCCGCTTGAGCTCCGCGCGCACGGGGATAACGAACCGCTCGCCACGAATCGTGATAAGTTCGTCCTGCGTCGAGCCTTCGCTGGAGAGCTTGCGCAGCGCCGCGCGCAGACTTTCCTCGATCACTCGCTGTTGGCGCTCCTGCTCGCGGCGGATGCGGTTCAGTTCCGGCGAGGCGTTGTCGGCCAGCGAGCCATCGGGCTGAATAGTGCGCTCGATGGACTCGGCCAGAGGCCGCAGGCTGGTAACGAGCGCGGATGAAAGCCCGGAGAGGCCCGGCAGCTTGCCCACCAACCGCGCGGGAGGCTCGCGCAGCAGCGCCTGCCACGCGGCCACGTCGTTCGCCAATCGGGCCACTGCCTGCAACTCGGGCGCTTCCAGGGCCGCGCCTGCAATCTGCGCTTTGGCCGCCAGTTGCGTGGGGTCGAACAAGCCGCCCAGCGGAATCGAGATCTGTTCTTCGAGAACGAGCCGCACTTCGCCGGTGAGCTGGTGCTGGCGACCGATCCACTCCTCATCGGTGGAGGGATGCAAGGCAAGAATGGCGCCCCGCCCCACTGGCGACGCGGAGAACCCTGCAACCAGCGCCAGCAGGGGCTCCCACTCGAGAGCGGCCAGATCGGCGTGCGGCGCGGGCGACGGAACGGGAGGCAACAAATTGAGATCGGCGTGCGGCATCTGCAGCCATTATCTCAGCGTTCGATGCACTTCAACTCGACGCGGCTCGTGGTCAGTTGTTTGTGGCTGAAGCGGCAGCGGCGGGGCAGGTCGCGCAACTTCCGCTGCAAGGGGTTTCCGCACTGGATCCGGTTGAGGCCGAAGCAGTTTCGGCGGCGGATGCGCTGCTCTTCCCCGCGTAGTCGTTCACGTACCACCCGGCGCCTTTAAAGTGCAGGCCGGGCGCAGTCAGCGGGCGCTCCAGCGCGCCGCCGCATTTGGGGCACGCTTTCTCCGGCTCGGCGCTGAAACTCTGAATCTTTTCAAAACGATGGCCGCACTGGGTGCAGCGATACGGATAGAGCGGCAAGGTTCTCATCCCTTCGGCGAAATACGATCCACACCATCTATTGTACCGCGAAGGCGGCAAATTTTCTGCAAAGTTGCCGCCCCCACCGTTTGCCGAGGGGCACGAAGGCCGTGCTACCCTAGTGCACCTGGATGTCAACCGAAGCGCTCATGTTCTCCCAGGCCAGCGTCAGCGTGCCCTTCCCGCCGCCTAAATCGGTGAGCGTGTACTTCAAATCCTCCACCAGTGCCGGCGGTTTGGACATCATCATCTTCACCCGGCCAAGGTCCTGTGTAGAGTCGTAGCTCATACCCCACTCGCCGACCTTTTTATTTACGATCAAGACCCATTGCGCGGGGTCGGAAATATCGACGAACAACGTATAGGCTCCAGCGGGAACATGAAGGTCGCCGATCGTGAGGTCGGCGCCGGTCTTCAGCGTAGTGGCTGCGTTAGCGCCGGCGCGCCACACCGGATAATGCGGGTCATGGCTGATGAGGCCGTCTTTTGTGAAGATCTTGCCCTCGCGGCCTCGCACGCGGGGCGAGCTATAGGTAATGGTGATGGTCTTACCGCCAATGACCGCTGATTCCGTGGCCGGCGGGCTCTTCGGTGGCCCAGGAGGCGGTCCGTTGTGCATGCCGGGGGGCGGTCCCGACTGGGCAAACAGCGTTGTCGCGGCGAGCAGAAGACCAGTACAGATTGACAGGCATTTCATGGCGATGCATTTCCTCCGGGCAGAGCCGTGTTTTTGTTGGGAAGGCTCCGACCGGATGATTGTCGCACCGCGAGGGCACATTCCGGAAATGGGCCTGAGAAAACCGCGTAAAAACCCTGTTATGATGCGCCAGAGGAATACCCATGGCGAACGATCGCTTGAACGGGACGGCAGGAGCGCGCTTTCGCGCGGCGCTCGCGGCAGAAAAGCCGCTGCAGGTGGCGGGCACAATCAACGCCTACGCGGCGCGCCTGGCTGAGGCGGCGGGTTTTCGGGCCATTTATCTTTCCGGCGGAGGCGTGGCCGCCAATTCGCTGGGCGTTCCCGACCTGGGCATCACCACCATGGACGATGTGCTTACTGACGTCCGGCGCATTACCGGCGCCTGCCCACTGCCGCTGCTGGTTGACATCGACACCGGTTGGGGCGGGGCATTCAATATTGCGCGCACCATCCGCCAGATGATCCAGGCCGGCGCGGCTGCCGCGCACATCGAGGACCAGGTGAGCGCCAAGCGCTGCGGCCACCGGCCCGGCAAGGAACTCGTGCCGCCCGAAGAGATGGTGGACCGCATCAAAGCCGCTGTGGATGCGCGTACCGACGCTCAGTTTGTCATCATGGCGCGAACCGATGCGCTGGCCAGCGAGGGTCTGGCGCAAGCCATCGAGCGCGTGCGGGCCTACGTGGCCGCCGGCGCCGACATGATTTTTGCAGAAGCGGTGACAGAACTCCCGATGTACACCGCGTTTCGCAAAGCTGTGGGCGTGCCGATTCTGGCCAACATCACCGAGTTTGGCCAAACGCCGCTCTTTACGCGCGAGCAACTTTCCCAGGCCAGTGTCGACATCATTCTCTATTGCTGCGCGGCTTACCGCGCCATGAATGCGGCCGCACTCAAGGTTTACGAAACCATCCGCGCCGAGGGTACGCAAAAGAGCGTGCTGCCGCAGATGCAAACCCGCGACGATCTCTACCGCTATCTCGGCTACCACGCCTACGAACAGAAGCTCGATGAGCTTTTTGCGAAGAATAAGGAAAGGAAGTAGACATTCCCCGCTTCGATTCATTAACTTGGAGTTACTGGGGGTAAAATGAGCGCTCAAGTGGATGGCGGTGCGCCCGCCGCATTCAAACCCAAGAAGTCTGTTGCGCTTTCGGGCACAGCGGCAGGCAACACAGCGATCTGCACCGTAGGCCAAAGCGGCAACGACCTGCACTATCGCGGCTATGACATTGCCGACCTTGCCGCGCACTGCGAATTCGAGGAGGTGGCTTACCTCCTGGTCCACGGCAAGCTGCCCAACGCCGCGGAACTGGCCGCTTACAAGGCGTGCTTGTGCAGGCTGCGCGGTTTACCCGCGGAAGTGAAGCAGGCTCTGGAGTTGCTGCCCGCGTTGGCGCACCCCATGGACGTGCTGCGTACAGGCGTTTCGGTGCTGGGCTGCGTGCGGCCTGAGGCTGAGCACCACAGCGCCCCGGGCGCGCGCAACATCGCCGATGGGCTGCTGGCCTCGCTGCCGTCGATGCTTCTCTACTGGTATCATTTTGCGCGCAACGGCAAACGCATCGCGCTCGACGCAGAAGGCGAATCGGGCGAGGAATCGATCGCGGCGCACTTTCTCCGCCTTCTGCACGGCAAGACGCCCAGCGCGGAATGGACGCAGGCGATGCAGATTTCGCTGATCCTCTACGCGGAGCACGAGTTCAACGCTTCCACTTTCACTGCTCGCGTAATCGCCGGAACAGGCTCCGATCTTTACTCGTGCATTGCCGGCGCTATCGGCGCACTCAAGGGGCCAAAGCATGGAGGCGCTAATGAGGCTGCGCTGGAGATTCAGCAACGCTATGCCACGGCCGAAAAGGCCGAAGCCGACATCCGCCGCCGCGTGGCCAATCAGGAAGTCATTATCGGCTTTGGCCATCCCGTGTATACCATCAGCGATCCGCGCAGCCATTTAATCAAGGAGCAGGCGCGCACGCTGGCCGTGGACGCCGAGGGCAAGCGCCTTCTCTCAGTCGCAGAACGCATTGAATCCACCATGCAAGACGCCAAGCGCATGTTTCCCAACCTGGATTGGTTCTCGGCCGTGACGTATCACTTGATGGGCATTCCAGTCGAACACTTTACGCCACTCTTTGTGATGGCGCGAACGGCGGGCTGGGCAGCGCACGTGATTGAGCAGCGGCAGGATGGAAAGATCATCCGGCCGTCGGCGAATTATATTGGGCCGGAAAACCTCAAATTTGTGCCGATCGGAGAAAGGGAGTAGCGGTTTTCCGCATCAGCGGCGAAAGACAGCCGCAGACCTTTCGACTCTCCGCCGTGGCGGCCTTCGCTCAGGATGACAGATGTGAGTGCGGGGCTCCCATGATTGAAGATTAGAGAAAGAAGGAGCACGCTTGTCCTCGCATATCAGCAATGAACGCCCTGCGCCGGACAAAGTCCTTGCAGACATCGCCGACTACGCTCTGAACTACAAGATAGAGAGCGATCTGGCTTACACCACAGCGCGCTATTGCCTCATGGATACGCTAGGCTGCGGCCTGGAGGCGCTCGAATATCCGGCGTGCACCAAGCTTCTTGGCCCCATTGTGCCGGGCACCGTCGTCCCTAGTGGCGCGCGCGTGCCTGGAACCAGCTTTCAACTCGATCCCGTGCAGGCCGCGTTCAACATCGGCGCCATGATCCGCTGGCTTGACTTCAACGACACCTGGCTCGCGGCCGAGTGGGGACACCCCTCAGACAATCTGGGCGGAATTCTGGCCACGGCCGACTGGCTCTCCCTTACTGCGCTTGCCAACGGCCGGCCTCCGTTCACCATGCGCGCCGTCTTGACCGCCATGATCAAGGCGCACGAGATTCAGGGCTGCATCGCGCTGGAAAATTCGTTCAATAAAGTGGGCCTCGATCATGTCGTGCTGGTCAAGGTAGCTTCAACGGCCGTCGTGTGCCAGTTGCTCGGCCTCAACCGCGAGCAAACCACCAATGCGATCTCGAACGCGTGGGTTGATGGGCAAAGCCTGCGCACCTATCGCCACGCGCCCAACACCGGTTCGAGGAAAAGCTGGGCCGCGGGCGACGCGACGAGCCGGGCGGTGCGCCTGGCGCTGATGGCGCGCGCCGGCGAGATGGGCTACCCCTCCGCGCTGACCGCGAAGACCTGGGGCTTTTACGACGCCTCCTTCCGTGGCCAGGAGTTCAAGTTCCAGCGGGCTTACGGTTCGTACGTAATGGAGAATGTGCTCTTCAAGATCAGCTTCCCGGCGGAGTTCCACGCGCAAACCGCCGTTGAAGCGGCGATGAAGCTGCGCGAACGGCTCGACCAGCGAGGGCTCTCCTCCGAAAGCATCAAGAAGATTACCATCCACACCCACGAGGCCTGCCTGCGCATCATCGATAAGAAGGGACCGCTTGCGAACCCCGCCGACCGCGACCATTGCGTGCAATATATGGTTGCGATTCCGCTGCTCTTCAGACGGCTGACGGCTGCCGATTACGAAGACGCCGTCGCAGCCGATCCGCGTATCGATTCTCTGCGCGCAAAGATCGAATGCGTCGAAGAACCCCGCTTCACCGCCGATTACCACGATCCTGAAAAGCGTTCGATCGCCAATGGCCTGCGTATGGAACTGAACGACGGCACGATTCTCGAAGAAACTGTCGAGTATCCCATCGGCCATCGCCGCCGCCGTGAAGAGGGATTGCCGCTGCTCGTGGAAAAATTCAAGACCAACCTGCACCGCCGCTTCACTGAAGCGCAGCACGAGCGAATTCTAGCGGCATCGCTCGACGGTGAGCGCCTGGAACGAACGCCGGTGAACGAATATGTGGATCTCTACATCCCATAAGCCGGCCCGGCCGAAGTTTGTCACGGCAAAGCCTATTCCTCAGGTGTTTAATTCAGA
>JAJXXG010000645.1 GCA_021781255.1 Acidobacteriota bacterium | reverse complement strand
GAACCGGCCAGGCGGGCTTCTCCGAGATTGAAGACAAAGTCGACCAGCGCGTCGAACTGGCCCTGGGCGAGCGGGATACGGACGAGCCGCAGCACTGCCTGCTCGGCCTGGGAGACGTCGGCGATGAGGATGGCCTCGGCCTGGGCTTCGCTGATGCCGTTGGGAAAACACTCGGGGTGGACGAGGCGGTGGCCGTAGCCGATGGTGGGATAGCCGGCGGCGTCCAGGTAGGTGCGGCTGCGGAAGCCTTCAGATTGCTTGATCAATGCGAGTCCTGCTGCGCTTAAACGCATGTGTCATTCCTCTGCTTTCGGGTGGATTGGGGCGGCGGGAGGATTGCCCTAACTTCCACGCTAGCAAGAAGCGACATAATTATTCGCAAATTGGAGGCAGGAAAATTTTGTCCCGGGATGGGAAGGCAAACGGCGGACTCACCCAAAAGTTGGTGCGCGGCGGCAGAATTTTCGTGCTACGCTCGTTGGACTATCTGTTACGGCGTTCGCTCTTCCCCCAAGAGAGCGGTGATGGAAGCAGTATGCATTTCTCCCCCTTGGCTTGAACGACGGAGTTTTGCACTGAATCTGGTGCAAATCGTAAGTTGAACACAGGCAATAGCTTACTAGTTTGTTATGGCAAAGACCGCCGGTTTTTGCGCGAAAAACCTGTTGCATCTCTTGTAAATGCTTGAGGATGCAGGTGCTGAACTAGTAAAATAAGAGGATGCGAATGCGACGAAAAATCTTGCATCTGAACGAGAAAGCGCCCGTGCAGTTTTGGTTGTTGGTGGGTGCTTCCTGCGTTGCGCTGACAGGGGCGGTGCTGACTATGAGCACCCGGCCCGTGCTGGCGAATGCACCATTGTCGAGGTTGACGGGGAGTTCTCCCGCTGCCTCTCCCGCCGCAAGCTCAACACCGGTGACCCCGGCAGCAGACAAGGCTGGCAAGCAGCCGGAGGAAATGCTGCATGGGATTGCCTCCTGGTACGGAACGGTGTTCAACGGCCGCCGCACGGCAAGCGGTGAGCGGTTTGATATGTATGCCATGACAGCTTGTCATCCGACCCTGCCTTTCGGCACCCGGGTGCGCGTAATAGACGAGGAGAACCACCGCTCGGTGGTGGTGCGCATTACGGATCGCGGAGAGCTGATGAAGGGACGGATTATCGACCTGTCCTATGGGGCGGCCAGGAAGTTGGCCATGACCAAGGATGGTTTGGCAAAGGTTCGTCTTGAGGTGCTTTCGCTGGGACATTCCCAGGCCCAGCCCGTCGAGTAGCTCGACCAGCAAGAAACAATCCTGAAGAAAGGAAAACGGCCAGCCGGGGAGGCTGGCCGTTTGCATTGCGCGCAACCGGAGCGTGGCTTACTGGTTGTCAGGCCGCTTGTAGGGCTTTTGCAGGTAGAGGCGAGCCTCGTTGATGGCTCCCTGGGTATTGTCGTTGGTCTGGATGGCGAGCCGGTACTCGTTGACGGCGCGATCGCGCTGGCCGGTGATATCAAAGATCTTACCGATCTGGATGTGGCTCCAGACCTCAGTCCAGGCGGGCTCGTCGTCGCCGCGCAGGGCGTCGCGATAGGCGTTGACGCTGGCCTGGTAGTTGCGCTGGGTGAAGAGCACCTCGCCGATGCGATAGCTGGCGAGGGAGCTTTGCGGATTGGCCTTGAGGGCCTTCTGGTACTCGGCCAGCGCGCCGGTGAGGTCACCCTGGGCTACGAGCTGCTGGCCCTTGAGGATGGCGATGCGCACCTGCAGGTCGGGGGTGGTCTTGAGGACCCAGTCGCCGGGGTCGATGCTGATGCGGCGGGGTCGGCCGAAGGTATCGACGATGTATTGGGAGTCAGTGCCGACGACATCGATCTTTTGATGGACGGTCTTGCCATCCGTCTCCACGCGAATCTCCACCGGCATGCTGAAGAGGTCGAGGTCCTGCGTGATGTCGCCGATGGTGCGGAAGCCCTTGCCGTTGCCGAGGCGGTAGACGGTGTATTTGTTGTTGAACATGGGTGCGCCGGTGCCGTCGACCCACTGGGCGAAGAAGGCGGTCAACTGCTGCTGGCTCTGAGCTTCGGCCACCTTGACCAGGTCACTGGAGCGGACAGAAGCATCTGTGAACTGGCTGAGGACGCCCTTGAGGGTGGCCAGGAAGGGCTTGTCGCCGAGCTCGCCGCGCAGCATGTGGAAGATCATGGCGCCTTTTTCGAGGGTCATGGACTGGAACTGGGGCGAGAAGGGATCGAGGCGGGACGCGCTGGAGAGGGGGATGGTGTCATAGGCGAGCGCGCCGGCGGAGACATCCTGCAGGGCGGTCTTGAGGGCGGCCTGGCCGCTCTCGTTCTCCAGGTACATGAGCTCGGCGTAGCGGGACATGCCGTTGGTGATCCAGGCGTCATTGAGGGTGCGGGGGCTGACCTCAGAGCCCCACCACTGGCGGGCGATGGTGTTGGAGAGGAGGCGCACGCCGGACTTGTCACCGATGCGGGAGCCCATGATGGCCGCCAGCTCGGGCGCCCAGGCCACGGGCAGGGTGTCATCCGGCAGCTCGACGACGTTGAGGTGGCTGGTTTCCGGCTCGCCAAAGCTGTCGGTGAAGAAATCGAACTGGCGGGAGGCCGTTTGCGCGATCTGGTTGCCGAGCGACTGATGGCTGACGGTGAGGTACACCTTGACGTTGCCCGCTCCCACGGTGAAGGGGCCGAGGAAGCGTCCTGCGATCACGGTGCCGGGAAAGCCGGGCTTGCTCCAGTCAAAGTCGAACTGGTCACCGGGCTTGCCGTTTGCCAGCGTGACGGGATGGGAGGCGCCTTTGCTGCCGCTGGCGAAGACCTGCATGCCCTGCGGCACGCGGATGTGGATCTGGGCCGTGAAACGGTCGGTCATGTAGCCGGTCATGGGGAACCAGCGGGCCGGGTACAGGAGATAGGTGATGGGCTCCTGGATGGCGGCGAGCTTGAGGCCCTCGACGGGTCCGTCTTCGTTGCCGGTGATGTTGCCGTCGTAGGTAAAGGTCCAGTGCGAGACCTGCCCCCTGGTGAAGGGGGTGGCGGGCGCGACGCGGATGGTGCCGTCGGCCAGCCGCTCACCGGTGAGCACCTTGCCGGTATCGTCGGTGATCTTGCTGACCTTGAGGGCAGGGTGAAAGCCGAAGCTGACCTGCTCGGCGTTTTCCGGCGCGGTGAACTGCACCTGGGCCGTGGCGGCGAGGTGATGCGCGGCCGTATCGATCTCGGCGTCAATCACGTAGCCGGTGATGTCGAGCGCCGGGCGGGAGGTTTGCGCGGCGAGGGGCGCAGCCAGAAGCAGGGAAACGGCAAGCAGGCCAAGGCCGCGGGAGAAAAGCTGTCGCAGTTCGGATTGAGTCTTCATGATGGGCTTTCTCGAACGCATCGCAGTCGTTATTTCACGGTGCCTGGTCTTCCGGCTCGTGCTCCCGGCCCGCAAGGACAGGGATGAGCCATCCGGCACTCTATCCGATTCAGGATTGCACGGATTCCGCAACCGGGGAAGGCTGGGCAAGCAACTGGAGCGCGATGGTCGCCACCCGGTCGATTGCGCCACCGTTGCCGCCCTGAGCTTCAGGGTGGGGGTTGAGGAGGCCGCGAATCCTGGTCAGTTCCTCCATCATGGACTGCCGGAGGGGGCCATCGGGTAGCAGCGGCTCAAGGTGTTGGACGATATTGGGGGCGGAGAAGTCGTTCTGGATGAGCTCCGGCACGACGCGGTGGCCGGCGATGAGGTTGGCCATGGCCACGTGAGGCACATGGACAACGCGCCGGGCGATGGCGTAGGTGATGGGCGAGACGCGATACACGACCACGAAGGGATTGCCGATGAGGGCCGCCTCCACGGTGGCGGTGCCGCTGGCCACGATGGAGGCGCGGGCATGGTGGAGCGCGGCGCGCGCATCGTCTGTGAGCCGGACGGGCAGGCCGCTGGCGTGGTCAGCGACGAACTGGCGGACCATCTGGCGCTGTGCCGGGGTAAGGGTAGGCGCGAGCGGGAGGACAAACTCCAGGCCACCATGGGCGGTGTGGGGGGATGGTCCGCGCAGGGCAAGGATACGCGCGGCGGCAAGCATCTCCGGCAGATTGTCGCGTATCTCCCGGGGGCGGCTGCCCGGAAGCAGACCGATCCACTGGCCGGCCGGGTCCAGGCCGTTCTGGCTGGCGAACTCTTCGCGGGAGATGGTGGGCAGGGGCAGATCGGCGAGCGGATGCCCGACAAACTCGGCATCGACTCCGTGCTCGCGGTAAAAGAACTGCTCGAAGGGGAAGATGACCAGCATCTTGTCGATGTACTTTTGCACAAGTTTGATGCGGTGCTTCTTCCACGCCCAGAGCTGCGGGCTGACGAAAAAGATGACGGGGATGCGGAGGCGGTGGAACTGTGCCGCGAGCCGGAAATGGATATCGGGAAAGTCGATGAGGACGGCGACGGCGGGGCGCTGTTCGCGGATGGCGCGCTTGAGCTTGCGGAACTCGCCGTAGATGCGGGGCAGATGACGGACCACCTCCGTGATGCCCATGACGGCCATATCTTCTGACCGGACAATGGGTTGAAGGCCTGCCGCCGCCATGCGCGGACCGCCCATGCCGATGAAGCGCGCGGATTGCCCGGCCGCTTGCAGATGGCGCTGGAGCGCCTGCACGAGCAGGGCGCCGTAGTGCTCGCCGCTGGCCTCGCCGGCCGAGATGAAGATGGTTGGGTCGGGCATGCCGGAGCCTCGTGCTGCTCTGGGTCCATGATAGCGGTTTTGCGGATGAGGCGAGGGAGGCTCATCCGCAGTATCGGCTGTTATTGCTGCCCGCCGCCCTGCTCCAGGTATTGGATGTAGCCCAGCAACGCGCCCCAGTGATAGAAGCGGTCGCTGTTGGAGACATCGTCACCGGTGCCGAGAATGGCGTTGTAGTTCTCGTGGACGTGGCCGTTCTGCTTCCACTCTTTTAGAAAGAGGTCGTAGGACTTCTGCGCGAACTGGCGGCGGACGTCCGGCAGGTCGTAGTTCTGGAGTCCGAGATAGACGAGGTAGTTCATCGGCCCCCAGATGCGGCCACGCCAATAGTTCTGGTCGTGGAAGGCGGCGTCGTTGCGGGCGATGGAAGGGAGAATCCACTGCCCCCAGAACTCGTCGGGATTGAGCAGGTGGCGCTGGATCATGGTTTGGGCCTGCTGCGGCGTGGCTGCGTGGGCGAGCATGGGGTAGAAGTTGGTGGGCGAGAGGCGCGTGTTGAACTGGCCGGTGCGCAGGTCTTTGTTAAGGAAGATGCCGGCTGGCTCGCTCCACAGGGTGGCGAGTTTAGCGCGATAGCCGGCGCTGCGCTGCCGGAGCATGGCGGCGTCCTGTGGCTTGCCGAGGAGATCGGCGATCTGGGCGAGCGCGTCGCAGTCGGCGATGAACATGCTCATCAGGCCGACGTCGGCGTATTCGAGCAGATGGGTTTGCGGGTCATACGTGGACTGGTCATACATGGGGCTATTGTCGAGGCCGGACTCGAGGATGGCTCCGAGGCGCGTGCCGGCGGAGGAGTCGTCCAGATTGCGGGGCTTGTAGTCGCCATTGCTGCCCCAGGCCATGTAGCCCTGAATGCTGCGATGCTCGGCCCACCAGGTATTCCAGCGCAGCAGGGGCGGGTAGGCATCCTGAAGGAACCAGCGATCGTGGAATTTGCGGTAGAGGCCGAGCACTGTGATGGCGCCAACGGGCGGCTCGGAGCGGTCAAAGCTCTTCCAGCCCAGGGCGCGCGCGTAGTTGGGCACAAAGCCCTCCGGGGTTGCTTCGCGCAGGGTCTCCATGGCGTCGGCATAAGCAAGGTCGCGATCGCCGATGGCCGCCATGGTGGCTGCGAAGAAGGTGTCCCAGTCAAAGAGCACGTAGCCTCCCCAGGCCACGCTCCACACGCGGCTGACCGGGGAGATGACGCGATGGTGCGACGGCTCGTAGACGGTATCCCAGCCGAGCGTGGTCTCGATGGCATCCACGATGGGCGCGTTTTTGCCAGCGGCGCGGATGGACTGCTGGTAGGCCTGAGCCTGGCGCGCGATGGCAGCCTGCACCTCAGCCAGCGAGCGTCGCCTGCCGGTGCTGATGCCGATGGGCTGAACGAGGTCGGCAGCAAAATAAGGCCCGCCGATGGGGATGTCGAGGAACGCGCTCTGCGAGTCAGTCGAGGTGGAGACGCAGGTGCAATAGACACCTATGTTTCCGGTGGGACTATGTGCGAGGATGCCGTCTGCGGTTTTGCTTACGTCGCCGGCGCGATTCCACAGGAAGTCCACGGTGAAGACGAGCGTGGCGGGAAGAGCAGCTTGCGGCGTGGACGGCAGCGGCGTTGCGAGCAGAACAAGGTCGCTGCCGTCGTGCGCGCTCTGGATGCGCCAACTGTGGCCTCGCCAGTCGATGCGCAGGTCTGTGTAGCTGCCGTCCCAGGAGTGCGGGCCGGGAGTCACTTTTTCGGCGCCGGGGGTGAGGCGGCCGATGAGCGTGTTTTGCAGAAAGGCATCGCTCGCCACAGTGGTGTTGTGTTTGAGTCCGATGTGAATGGCCAGGCCCGCGGGCAAAAGCACGTGGGTGGTGACGCTGTTGGTATCCCATGTGTTCCAACCCTGCGCAAGGCGCTGCTGGACCTGCCTGTAGTGGAGAGACTCGGGCGGCGGTGTGCCTGCTGCATGGGCCATTCTGGAATCTACGCGCGGCGCGGAGGCGTCGGCAGCCTGTGCCTGGGCGCGGCGGATGTTTGCGGCTGTGAGGAGGATCGGCAAGAAGCAAGCGACGACGGCGATGGTGCGTTTGCGCATACTCGACATGTGAGGACGCCTCCTGTTTTCTACAGAGCGTGTCTGAGCGGCTCTTCGAACGGACGATTCTGCAGTGATGATTTCAGGCTCGCCGAATGCGACCGGCGAGCGATAAGCAGACGCGAACGAGAGCCGTGACAGGCAGATTCAAGGTTGATTTGCGATGGTGCCAGAGACTGCATCGTAGAAAACATTTGCTGAGCAGCATCTGCGGTGTCGCAACCGACCACGGCAATGCTGCAATCCGCTCCGCGCAGAACCGGGCGAATGATATGCAACACAACTCTTTGATGTCAATCGGCCTGAATGAAGAGGGCCTTGCGCTACGCCATGCTCGCGCACAGCTGCGAGATGGGACAGAGGAAGAGCTCTGTGCCGTTAGGCTACACTTTTAGCCGTGGGAGTCTTGCCTTGAGCCTTCGCCGTTGGATTAATGCGATTCCGGTAATCGTTTTTTTCGCATGCTGCCTGCTGCTGCGCGCACAACAGCCGCAACAGAACGGCATGGGCGGCATCTCCTCTGGCGTGGCGGCGGCGCCGGTGTACGACGAGCAGAAGCGTCCGATC
>JAJXXG010001002.1 GCA_021781255.1 Acidobacteriota bacterium | reverse complement strand
TCACATCCACCATGCGGGCCTGGCCGGATTCATCAAAGTGCGAAAGCTGGGGCTGCGCGGATTTCGGCATGGGGTTTCCCTCAGGAAAGCAGGATGCGGACGATGGTGTTGGCTTCGAGGCGGCCATCCTTCTCCGGCACGACGACGAAGCAATTGGAACGGGCAAAGGCCGCCTGATCGCCGGAGCCCTGCCACGGAACAGTCGCGACGCATGGCAGTTGGCCTGGCGGTGGGTTGAAGTTGCAAAGCGCGGGCAGGAAGCGCGTGAGGCCGGGCTTCCCGTGGCGGTCTGTTTCGCGCGTCAGCTTGGCCAGGGCAAAGCGCGTGCCCGATTCGCGGCTGCCCGCCAAGGCGGCCAGCACCGGCGCGGCAAAAAGCTGGAAGGTGACGGCAGACGACACGGGGTTGCCGGGCAGTCCAAAGAAGGGCAGGAGACCCGGGGGGTGGCGCAGCGCGGCGCTGCCGCTGCGGGGCAGCTCACCAAAGACAAGGGGCTTGCCGGGCTGGATGCGGACGCCGGTGAAGTGGAAACTGGCTCCAAGGCGCGCGAGGGCGGGCTCGACGAGGTCGAATTTTCCGGCCGAGACTCCGCCGGATATGAGCAGAAGGTCGGCCTCGGCTGCCTGGGCCAGCGCGGCATCGAGGGACGAGGCGGTGTCGGCGGCAGCGGGAAGAACCCAGGGCTCGCCTCCGGCGGCGGCCACCATCGCGGCCAGCATGGGCGCATTGGAGTTGCGAATCTGGCCTGGGCCGGGCAGCGCGTCGACGGGCACGAGTTCGTCGCCGGTGGTGAGGATGGCGACGCGGGGACGGGCGAAGACTTCAAGCACCGCGTAGCCGCACGCGGCGGCGAGGGCAATCCGGGCAGGTCCGAGCACGGCGCCTGCGTGCAGAAGCGCATCTCCCCGGCGAGCCTGTGCGCCCTGGGCGACGATGTTGTCGCCGGGGTTGATGGTTCGCGGCGGCAGCAGGCGAACCTGATTGCCGTCCCGCTCGACGTGCTCGATCATGACGACGGCATCGGCGCCCGCGGGCACCAGAGCGCCGGTCATGATCTCCCACGCGGCTCCGGGTGGCAACGGGCCAGATGGGGACTGACCGGCCTGTGTAGCACCTGCTATGGGCATCGGCGTGTGGGTTGCGGCCTCGGCTGCTCGGCAGGCAAAGCCGTCGCGCGTGGAGCGGGCAAAGGGCGGCTGGTCCTGATCCGCCTCGAGCGTCTGCGCCAGCACACGGCCCGCGGCAAGAGCCAGGTCCACGTGATGAATGGGGGGCTGGGCGCGGCTCAGGTCGGCGGCGTTGTCCGCCACCAGGGCCACAGCCTCGTCGTAGCTGAGCAGATCAGGACTCATGGAATGGATTGTAGATGGCAGAGCGGGGCTGCGGAGTGGCGTTGAGGATGCGAATCGCCGCAAAGCACGAAGGGCGCGCCCGGCAGCCGGGAGCGCCCTTCGTGATGGTGCTTGATGCCAGCCTACTTCTTGCTTGGCTTGCCTGCCTTATAGCTGGAGGTGACCTTCTGCCCAGCCTGCTGGAGAATACCCTGCACCTCGCCGGCAAATTGACCGTTCGGGGCGAGCTCGAGGTACTTC
This sequence comes from Acidobacteriota bacterium, assembly GCA_021781255.1. The sequence continues at coordinate 5,767 of JAJXXG010001002.1, read as the reverse complement.
TGGTAGGCCTCGGCGCAGCCCTCAGGCAGAACGATGCGCTGCGTTTTGGGGTCGATGGTGGCCTTCGACACGAGTCCCTGTCCCTTGAGGTAGTAGAGCAGGGCGTCATTCGGGTCAACCTTGATGGCCTCATCCGCGGCTGCCACCTGCGCATCCGCGTTGTTTGCCTGGAAGAAGATCACGGTTTCGTTCTTGAGATAGGAAGCCGCTCCCGCGGGATTGGCCTTGCCAGCGGCATCGTACGCCGCGTTGGCCTCGGCGACCTTGCCGGTGCGCGCGTAGACCTCACCCAGGCCGGCGTTGGCCATTCCCTGAATTGCCGGGTTCGGCTTCTTCGAGGCGGCATCCACCTCCAGGGCCTTCTTGTAGGAGACCTCGGCGGCGTCGTACTTCTTGAGACCGGCCTGCGCAAGGCCGAGCTGCGCCCACAGAATGGATGCATCGGGCTTGGCCGCGGTGTCCTTCGTCATGAGGGTCTCGATCTCGGTATACTTCGCGGTCTTGATCTCGGCTTCCTTGGCTTCGATGGCGGCCTTGGTGGCGGAGGCGCCCAACTGCTGCACGGCGGCGGCGCGCGCAGCGTCTGCATCCTTCACGTCAACAGTGACGGTGTGCAGGTCGGCGTTGAGGTTCTTGATGACCTCATTGGCCTTCAGTGCCGTGGCGTTCTTCTGGCGGAGCTCTTCAAGCTGCTTCTTCTCTTCCTCGGGCAGCTTATCTACGTACTCCTGACGGGACATGTCGATGTCTTGCAACGTGTCCTGGCCCGCCGGAATCGTTACGTTGTCAAAGCGGTCGGCCTGCTTATCCTTGGTCATGCCCTCTGAGCGGTAAATGACGGTGTAGTTGCCGGCAGGAACCTCGCCTTTGTAGTCGCCATTTGCGTCGACGGTGAATGTGCCCCTGTCAGCCTGCTCCGGGGACAGTCCAGGGCCGGAAGCAGCGCGGGTGATTTCCAGGAAGGAAACCGAACCGCCGGTCTGGGGCGCTCCGGTCGGGTTGGTTACGTGACCGTGCACCTTGCCCATGGGCACAGAGGCAGGTGGTGCGGCAGGCTTCTCCTGCGCGAGCGCAGGCATGAGGGCGAGTGCCAGCACGCCCAGCCAAAGTGAAATGGTGCGTTTCATGTTCTTCTCCTTGGGAGCTGCGCGAACGAGGCTGCCCGCGGGCTCGATCAAAAAAATCGTATTTGCTTACTACTCGTTCAGTGCGCCTGCGGTCATGGGCCACATGGGGAGCAACAGCCTCCGGCTTCCACGCTCCGCGCATGGACGGGACCCAGCCCGCCCCAGCGCGAAAACCCGCCTGAGAATTTGTCTACTCAACAGGACTCAAGTTAAATCCTATCGACTATCGAACACAAGGCCATAGAGCGAGAGCGAACCTCCAGCCGTGCCGCTCCCCCTGGCGCAATGGCACTTTGCCGTCACGGCCAAGCCTGGTGAAAGGCAGCAGCGTTTTGGCCTGCGGATCTCCGGCAGCCGCAACCTTTCAACCCTGTTCCTTCCCATGGTAGAAGGCGACTCGCCGCGCCCACTGTGGCCTGTATCACACCCTACAATATGAACATGGCAATCACGATCCGGCCTGCAACCCCGGCGGATGTCCCGCTGATTCTTGAATTTATCCGCGCGCTGGCGGCCTATGAGCGCGAGCCAGACGCCGTGACCGCAACCGAGGCGGACCTGGTGCGGGATGGGTTTGGACCCAACCCATTTTATTTCTGCCTGATAGCGGAGCAGGACGGTGCGCCGGCCGGGTTTGCCTTCTATTTCTTCAACTACTCCACATGGATGGGGCGGCCGGGGCTCTACCTCGAAGACCTGTTTGTGCATCCCGAATACCGCGGGCTGGGCATCGGCAAGGCGCTGCTGCAGCGTGTGGCGGCCATCGCCGTGGAGAAGGGCTGCCCGCGCCTGCAGTGGGAGGTGCTGGACTGGAACAGCCCGGCAATTGAGTTCTATCGCGCCATGGGCGCCGAGTTTCTGGATGAGTGGCGCAATGTTCGCATGACGGGCGAAGCGCTGCGGCGGCTGGCAAGGGCCGCGGAGGCGGGCCGGTGAAGATTCGCGTAATCGGCGGCGGCCTGGCCGGCCCGGAGGCGGCGCTGACCGCGGCGCGTTTTGGATGCGAGGTGGACCTGTATGAGATGCGCGCCAAGGTGGATGGCAAGCCGCGGCTGACGCCCGCGCACCAGACGACGGAGTTTGGCGAGCTTGTCTGCTCCAACTCTCTGAAGAGCGAGTCGCCCAACACCGCTCCGTGGCTGCTGAAGCAGGAAATGCGGCGTGGAGCTTCCGCTCTTTTGCGACTTGCGGACGAGTCGGCGGTGCCTGCAGGCCACGCGCTGGCCGTCGATCGCGTGGAGTTTTCACGGCGCATCGCCGAGGCGATTGCGGCTGAACCGAAAATTCATGTGATTCGCGAGGAAGTTTCACGCCTCGATCTGTCCGAAGCTTACGGCCTCACCATCGTGGCTACGGGGCCACTGACCTCGGGCGCGCTGAGCGAGGAGATCCAGCGCATCACCGGCTCGGAGCACCTGGCCTTCTATGATTCCATCTCACCCATCGTCGATGCCGAGTCCATTGACATGGAGCGCGTGTACTTTGCGGCGCGCTGGGACAAGGGCACGGCCGACTATATCAACTGCCCGATGGACCGCGAAGAGTATGACCGCTTCCTGGATGCGCTGCTGGCCGCCGAGCCCGCCGAAAGCAAGGAATGGGAGAAGCTGGACTACTTCGAGGGCTGCCTGCCCATCGAGGTGCTGGCGCGCAGAGGGCGCGACACGCTGCGCTTTGGCCCGATGAAGCCTGTTGGCCTGCGCGACCCGCGCACCGGCAAGACTCCGTGGGCGGTGGTGCAACTGCGCAAGGAAAACCTGCGCGCCGACAGCTACAACCTTGTCGGCTTCCAGAATCATTTGAAATTCGGCGAGCAGGCCCGCGTGCTGCGGCTGATTCCAGGGCTTGAGAATGCGCGCTTCCTGCGCTATGGCCAGATTCATCGCAATACGTATATCTGCGCGCCCGCGCTGCTGGACGAGAATCTGCGGCTCAGGAAAGAGCCGCGTCTGCTTTTCGCCGGGCAGATTTCCGGCGTGGAGGGCTACACGGAGTCCATCGCCACCGGCCTGCTGGCGGGGCTCTGCGCGGCCTCGCTTGCGCGCGCCGAGCAGCCCGTGCCTGTTCCGCGGGCAACTGCGCTCGGCTCACTTGTCCACTACATTACGCACGCCGACGCGAAACACTTCCAACCGGCCAACATCACGTTTGACCTGCTGGAGCCGCTTGAGGAAGAACTGCGCAAGAAGATTCGCGATAAAAAGGAACGGCATCGCATCCAATGCGAGCGTGCGCTGGCGGCGTTTGATGCGTGGTGGGCGGCTGCGGGCCACGGCTGCAGTGCCCATTCACCGGCCTGAGCCGTGCCCGCAGGTTTGTGTGGGGGGTGCCCGGGGCGGCGATGTCCTCCTGTGTATCGCCGGGGAGATTCCCAGGGCTTGCCCCTTGCCGAGCGCATTGCTGCGCATGAAGTTTTCCGGACAACGTATTGAGTATTGTGCCGGGGCCTGAACGCTTTAGCTCTGGTGGTCGCCCTGCTGCGCGGCGATGGCCAGCATCATCTGGCTGCCTGCCGCCAGCTTTACGTCATCCTTCTTATTCGATACAAAGACACCCGAATTCACGCGGGCTATTGCACTATGCAGATCAACCCCGGAGATGGCGTCGACCTGATCCATCTGCAGGGTACTTCCATCCCATTTGTTCCCGCCCGGAGTGCTGTAGAAGCCATACGCCGGCGGAGTGATTCCCATAATGGTCGCCATAACTGGAATTACCTTGCCGCTCTTCAACTTAGCCTGAGTAAAGCGCAAGGCCAGCCGGGAAGTTCCTTTGACCTGCATCTGATCCGTGACAACCGTACCAAGCAGTACGGTGCCGCGTGGTAACTCGACGCCGCTTTTCAGATGGACGGTTCCACTGAGTACGGCTCGAAACTGATGCCCCGGCTGCATCTTCCTGGAGTCGAGATCTTTGACCAGGGCAACCTGCGCAGGCACCATCATGCTTGCCTCGCGTTGCTGCGCCGCGATGCTGACCGTGTTCGCGGCGGGTTGCGCACCCGCTCCGCCGGATGCATGGAGAGATCCCGGACAGAGCAGGGAGAGAGAAGCGACGGCGATCGACAGGGATATAGCAGCTTCACGTTTCATGCGAAGTAACTCCTAAAGTTTGAGATAACTTACGCCTCCACTTTGACCTCGTTCTGGAGGCGTTTGCCTTGTCAACTTAGAGGACTTATTCCGGACTTTGGTTGTCAGACTATTAAAAATGTAGCGGCGCACTTATTGTTTCGAGCTTTGCATCCAGCTGACTTATGCACCCGGCAAGGTGCAGTTATTCTCATGCAGGGAATCCGTTGCGAAGGCGAAAGCGTTGCAGCATCGTGATGATGCGCGCACAGGGCGCGATCCGGGCAGGAGCCCGCATGCCTTTTTGAGGCTCGCCGGTGTCAACCAGAATGAGATGGACGAGAGCACCATGCGCGCAACTGGCGGAAAGTGTACCCTTGAATTGGGGAGCAAGTGGATGCGTTCGATAGGAATTCTGGTGTGTTCGGTGGCGCTTTTTGCCGGCGGTGTCCGGTCAGAGGTGCAGGCCGCGACCTCCAGGCCTGCTGCGGTTCCCGTGACGACGGTTTTGCCCACCGCTCCCAGGCCGAAGGCGCTGCTGCCGGATGCCTTTGCCGGGTGGGTGGCCGCGGAGCCACCGAAGGCCGTGACCGATCCGGCCCAGGCCGACAGTGCGGGCGCCACAGCGCTGAAGGAATACGACTTCACCGATGGCATGCTGGCCAGCTACAAGCGCGATGGCGAAACGCTCGCCCTGCGCGCGCTGCGCTTTAGCGACGCCAGCGGGGCATATGGCGCCTATAGCTACTACCGGCAGAATGGATGGCCGAAGGCAGACATCGGCGCCGGAGCGACATCGAACCACAATCGCGTGCTGTTCTGGCAGGGCGACACGGTCGTGGACGCGACCTTTTCGCAGATCAGCTCGATGTCTGCCGCGGAACTGCGGGAGCTGTCAGGGGAGTTGCCGGTTCCGCGGGGAAACAAGGCAATTGCGCCGCCCATTCTGTCCAATCTGCCGCAGACTTCGCTCGACCAGCAGACCTCCCACTATGCGCTGGGACCGGCGGGCTATGCGGGCGCCGGGGGCGTGCTGCCGCCGGAGCTGGTGGGCTTTGATCGCGGCGCAGAGACCGTGACGGCCAACTACTCGCTGCGTTCGGGACCGGCGACTCTGACGATCATCAACTACCCCACGCCGCAGATGGCACTTGCGCAGGAAGCGAAGATTCGCGCTTACATCAAAGCGGGCAGCCAGGCGCAGCCGCCGTGGCCCAAGCCACTTGCCGACTCCGACCAGGCCTCGCTGGAGGTGCGCCGCAGCGGGCCGCTGGTGGCGGTGGTCAGCGGCGACGCGATTCCCGACGAGAGCCACAAGCTGCTGCAGATGGTCCATTTTGAGGACATCGTGACCTCGATTCCGCAGCCGACGGAGTCGGAGGTGGCTAAGACCGGAAAGCTGCTGGTCGGCATTGCCACGCTGGTGGTCATCGGGGCATCGGCTGCGATTCTGCTTGGGTTGTTCCTCGGGGGCGGCAGGGCGTTGTACCGCATTGCGCGCGGCAAGCCGGCGTCCTCGGTCTATGAATCGGAGTTCATCCGGCTGAATCTGGAGAAATGATTCGCCGG
>JAJXXG010001282.1 GCA_021781255.1 Acidobacteriota bacterium | reverse complement strand
GAGGGTCGGTCAACTGGCTCCCTGCCTCCGCAAGTGTAGCCCTTTCCCTTGATCGCACAGAGAGTTATTCCGTCGTCGATGGGCGGCCGGCCCCGGTCTTGCCCTTTCTGATTAGAAACAAATAATGGGTGCCCCCGGTGCCTCGCATTCGGGCACCGGGGAGACCACGGACCTCAACCAACGTTCTGCTTTCTTTTGAACCTTGCAGATTATTTCCCCGAAATCTCTAGACTGGAACCATGTCGGGCAAATGGCCAGCGCCGCAAACTCCGCTAACGCCTCTAACTCCTTATTCTTGACGACTTTAGCATCTAACCGATTTGTTTTCAACGGTTTAACTCGACCCCCTCAAAAGCTAAACCGTCTGAAATGACGACTTTGGGCCAAAAACGCAAAAAATAGGAGATAGGTACTAACCAGTAAACCCGCTCTAAGACCTCTTGCGCCGGCGCCTGCAGCAGCGCCTCCTCGAGCGCAACGGAGACCGGCGCCGCTCCGTTAGACTGATAGCGCGATGCAATCTGAAAAACACCTGAGGTTTGCGGCGTGGGCGCCGGCGATGGCTGCGGCGTTCGTGGCAGTGCTGGCTTTGGCCGGGTGCGGAATGCCGGGCGCGCCGCTGCCGCCTTCGCTTAACCTTCCCGATCGCGTGGGCGATCTCTCTGCCGTGCGCACCGGCGGTCAGGTGTCGCTCACCTGGACGATGCCCACGAAGAACACCGACAAGTTGCTGCTGAAAGGCAACATCGCCGTGCGCGTGTGCCGCGCTGAGCAGGGCGCAGCGGGCTGTACCGCTGCCGCAACTCTGCAACTTGCGCCGGGAGCCGACGGCGCGTTTACCGACACGCTCTCCGCAGCGCTGGCCGCGGGCTCTCCGCGGGTGCTTACCTATTTTGTCGAGCTCGACAATCACAAGGGCCGGTCGGCGGGGCTGTCGAATGGCGCACCGATTCTTGCGGGCGAAGCACCTGCCGCGGTCAGCGGCCTGCGTGCGACGATGCGCCGCGACGGCGTACTGCTGCGCTGGGCTGCCGCGTCCCCCAATAGTGCGCCCGTGGCGATACGGCTCGAACGCACGCTGTTGACGCCGCCAGTGAAAAACTCCAGGCAACAAAGAAACGAACAAGGCTCGATGGCTCCGCCGTCTGAGCCGCCCGAGCGAACCCTGCTGGTGGAGGCGGGCGTAGCCATAGACCGCGCTCTCGACAAAGACATTTGCTTTGGTGAGAGCTACGAGTATCGCGCGCAGCGCGTGGCCCGCGTCACCGTCGACGGGCAAACGCTGGAGCTGGCCGGGCCGCTCTCCGAGCCCGTGCGCATCGACACTGCGAACGACTTTCCTCCCGCCGTGCCGATGGGCCTAGCCGCCGTGGCAACGCCGGGTGAAGACGGCGCGAAGCCGGCGATCGACCTGAGCTGGCAGCCGGACACCGAAGCCGATCTTGCGGGCTACATCGTCTATCGGCATGAGCCTGAGGCTGGCGCGGGCGGCGCAGGCTGGCAGCGGATCTCTCCCGCGCAGCCAGTGGTGGGGCCCGGCTATCATGATGCCAATGTCAAGCCCGGCCACACCTATGAGTATGCGGTGAGCGCGATCGACCAGGAGGGCCACGAAAGCGCGCGCTCGGCCGGGGCTGAGGAAACGGTTCCAGGACCTTAGCAAAAGGGGTACGCTCAATGAAATATTGCCGTTTTATGGATGGTGGGCTCACCCGGTACGGAAGGGTTGAGGAGCACTTCGACGCGTTCGAGATCACTGCCCTTGCCCAGGCGCCCGCAGAGGATTTGCAATTCAAGTTGGAGACAATCGGCGCCACTGCAAGCGTCCGGGAATTCAAACCGGCGCCGTTGGGCGCGGCGGAACTGCTTCCGCCGGTCACGCCATCGAAGATCATCTGTGTGGGGCGCAACTATCGCGATCACGTGAAGGAGATGGGCAGCGAGATGCCGACTGAACCGCTGCTCTTTTTCAAGCCGCCCTCGTCGTTGCTGCGCCCGGGCGGGACCGTGCGCCTGCCCGCGATGTCGCAGCGCGTGGATTTTGAAGGTGAGCTGGCGCTGGTGATCGGGCGGCGCGCGTATAAGATGAGCCCCGAAGACAATTGGCGCGAAGTGGTGCGCGGCTTCACCATCGCCAACGACATCTCCGCGCGCGACCTGCAACAGAAAGATTCGCAATGGACACGCGCCAAGGGCTTTGACACGTTTTGCCCTGTGGGGCCGCTGGTGAGCGACGAACTGGACCTCGATGCCGGCGTGACCATCGAGACGCGGGTGAACGGCGAGGTGCGCCAGCACGCATCGACGCTGGATTTCATCTTTCCCGTTCCCGTTCTGCTCAGCTACATCACCTCGGTGCTGACTCTTGTTCCGGGCGACCTGATTCTCACCGGAACTCCCGCCGGCGTGGGACCGCTCAAGGCCGGCGACAAGGTGGAAGTGAACATTACCGGCCTCGGCACGCTGGCCAACACCGTGGAAGCGGAGTGAGATCGTGCCGGGCACGATGCAACCGGCGCTGACGCGGCGCATCCTAAAATAGAGGTACAGTGTTGGTGTAGGACGCTAGTGTGGTGTCTCAGAAGTTCGTTGCAAAATTCGAAGGCACAAAATGCAGGTCCTTCGACTCCGTTTTGCGCACAATACGCGCCAAACTCCGCTCAGGATGACCGCGCATTTATGATGCGAACTTCAGAAACGGGACACTAGCAGGTAAGCCACATTCCCCCAGGAGGAATCATGCCGCAGAATCTGCTCGAACAATTGCGTAAGTACACCGTTGTGGTAGCCGACACCGGCGACATGGAGGCCATGGAGCAGTTTCATCCCCAGGATGCGACCACCAACCCCTCGCTTATTACCGCGGCGGCGCAGATGCCGCAGTATCAGCCCATTGTGGACGGCGTTCTGCGCGACGCGCGCAACGAACTGGGCAAGGGCGCCACCGATCAGACCGTGGCAAACCTGGCTTTTCAGCGTCTCGCCATCGCCTTCGGAAAGAAGATTCTGGCCATCGTGCCGGGCCGCGTCTCTACTGAAGTGGACGCGCGCCTGTCGTACGACACCGAAGCAACCATCGCGCAGGCGCGCAGCATCATTGCGCAGTACGACGCGGCGGGCATCGGACGCGATCACGTGCTGATCAAGATCGCTTCCACCTGGGAGGGCATTCGCGCCGCCGAAGTGCTGGAGGGTGAAGGCGTCCACTGCAACCTGACGCTGCTGTTCGGGTTGCATCAGGCTATTGCCGCGGCCGAGGCGGGCGCCACGCTCATCTCGCCCTTCGTGGGCCGCATCCTCGACTGGTACAAGAACGACACGGGCAAGGACTATCACGGCGCCGGCGATCCAGGCGTGCAATCGGTCACGCGCATCTACAACTACCTCAAGAAATTCGGATACAAAACCGTCGTGATGGGCGCGAGCTTTCGCAATATCGGCGAGATCTGCGAGCTGGCCGGCTGCGATCTGCTCACCATCTCGCCGCAACTGCTGGCCGAGCTCGAGTCCACGCAAGGCCAACTGCCACGCAAGCTCGATCCCAACGCCGCTGCGTCGCTGCCAATCGAAAGAATCGTCGTGGACAAGGCTGCCTTCGACCGCATGCACGCCGCCGACCGCATGGCCAGCGACAAGCTGAAGGAAGGCATTGAAGGCTTCACTGCCGCGCTGGTGAAGCTGGAGACGCTGCTCAAAAAGCGGTTGGCTGATCTGGAATCGCGCACGCCGGCGGTGGTTTGAAGAAGCAGTTTTCAGTTGTCAGTTCTCAGTTGTCAATAATCGGTGGTCGGTCCTGTGATCGCCAAAGTCCATCAGAGCCAATGAACTCGAGTAGAGGGCAGCCTGTCGCGGCCGCCTTACCCGCTTCGCCGCGGCATTTGCAATTGTCCCGTCATGCTGCTAACAAAGTTGGCACTCCCCTCGCAAAAACCACAACATTTCCTATAGCCTCTGTGTTACAGGAATATAGACAAGCGGCGGCGGCTCTTCTCCAGCAACGCGCGTCGAACGGCAGCCAACGCTTACGGCAAACGGCTGCGCGTGAACGGCCGAGGAGGTTTGTATGCAGAATCATCCGCTCGAACCCTTCTTTCTGCAGGCTGTCCGCAACAGTTACGAGGGCAGGCTGGGATTGCACGATCCAGATGTGACCGGTTATGTGGCGCATTTGCTGTGCGAGTTTTCCGAGGCCGGGAATCTCTACAAGGTGCGCGACCAGGCCGGGCGGCCCATTGAGGAGCTCGATGAGATGGTGCGCGCCGCCGATCCAATAAACGGCACGGCCGCTTCGTTCGACGAGGAGCGCGCGCTGCGCAAGCACATCGGTGACTACGCGCTGTTCGTGGCCGGCATGTATCCCGAAGCCATGGGTTCCGGGCACCGGCTCAGGCACCACCAACCCAGCATGAATGAACTGATCCGCACCGGCAAGGAAAGCTATTACATCGTCAGCCAGTTCAACCTCTTTGAATACGCGCAGGAAGCGCCGCTCTTCGCGCGCCTTTCTGACCGTTTCGAGCGCTGGCTCCTGGGCCTGACGCTGGTGCGCGAGGAACTGGGACCGCGCAAGGCGCTTCCGCCGCAAGTGCATTGAGGCCGATTCCTATGTGCCGCCGCTGGTTGCGTGCTGGCTTGTTGAATCTCTTCGCCCCGTGGATACTTGAGACAGCGAGGAGGTCAAACAGTGAGTACATATGTGAAGTTGCGCGCGGCGGACGGACAGGAGTTCAGCGCGTATGTTGCGCGTCCCGCCGGAGAGCCGATCGCGGGCCTGGTGGTAGTGCAGGAGATCTTCGGCGTCAATCCCCACATCCGCTCGGTAGCCGATGGCTACGCGAAGGACGGATTTCTGGCCGTGGCGCCGGCGCTCTTCGACCGCATCCAGCCCGGCATCGAACTTGGCTACGACGGCGCCGACATGCAGACCGCTCTGGGCCTTATCCCCAAGCTCGATACTGAGAAGGCGCTGGCCGACATCGCGGCGGCCTATGAATATGCCGGCAAGACGACAGGCAAGAAAGTGGGCGTAATTGGGTTTTGCTTCGGCGGCACGCTGGCCTGGGTAAGTGCGGCGCGGCTCCATCCTGCGGCGGCTGTGGGCTATTACGGCGGGCGCATCGGGAACTACGTTGCAGAAAAACCTTCAGCGTCCGTCATGCTGCATTTCGGCAAGCTGGATACGCACATTCCCGCCGAGGAAGTTGAGAAGGTTCACGCCGCGCACCCCGATGTCGAAATCTATTGGTACGATGCCGGCCACGGTTTCAACTGCGATGCGCGCGCAAGTTACGACGCCGCGGCAGCGAAGGAGGCGCGCCAGCGCTCACTGGCTTTTCTCAAGAAGAATCTGACCTGATCCGTTCAGAAGACACTTGCGGTTTTCCAGGTTTCAAAATCGAAACCTGGCGCACCTGGCAGCCCGTCCGCTCGGCAATCTCAGCGGCCCAACTGCAGCGCAACTCCGCCCATGATCGCGCGTGGCGGCATGTTCACGCCGCTGATCTCCTGGTATCCGGTGTTGCTCAGATTCGTCGCCCGCAGATACGGCCGCAACTTCCAACTGTCGTGCGTCAGCGTGGCGTTCCACACCGGATACACCGTCTGCTGATAGCGCTGGGCAATTTGTACGGCATTGGTCAGAACGAAATCGCGGCCCAGCGCCCAAGTCCACGAGGCATGAATGTTCTCGACGGGATAGTTGAAGACGTACTCCGATTGCAATCCGTGCAGCGCCGTCTGTGCGCCGTGCAAGCCGGTCCACTCGATACGCACCTTCTGCGATCTGTTCGGAATCCACGCCAGCGTGGATTCGACGCCCGCAAAGCGCAACCCATTCAGGTTGTCGGCGCACCAGATGTTCGCTGGACAAAGGGCAGGAAGGTACAAGTTCGGCGTCGCACTTTTGACGTAGTCGATAGTGTCGCGCTGTTGCGAATAGAAGCCGGTAGCCGAAAGCGACAATCTGGCCGATGGCGTCCAATCCGCGCCCGCGTCGCCGCTCCAGGCCGACTCCGGTTTGAGATTGGGATTGCCAAGCGTGGTGGGGTCGGAGTAGTAGAGATCAGTGTAGGTCGGAATTCTGAATCCGTACCCTCCGCTTGCGCGCAGCTTCAAACTGTTTGCCACGCGAAAGTTGCCTGCCAGCTCGGGAGAAAACACCGCTTGTGCGCCGCCTGAAAAAATCTCTTCGCGCGCGCCCGCCGACAAGCTCCAGCGCTTCTTCACCGGCCGCAAATCCACATCCACATAACCTGCGCCGCGATTGCGCGCATGGATGCCAAGCGCAAATGTGCGCACGCCGCCGGAGAAGTTATAGCTTTGAATACTGTCGCCGTCCGCCTCCAGCCCCACGAGCAGCAGCGCGCCTTCGGACAGTTTGGCGGGTAGCTTTTCTGTGCGCCGCAGCGATGCCTGCCAGGATCCGTCAATATGATTGTTTTCGTAGACTGCCGGGGCGTCGCGAATGAGTACAAACTCATCGGTGTGGCGGCGATAGCCAAAGGCCGCCACGGTCTGCCTGCCCAGATCCTGACGCATCGAGCCGAACCATCCTTTGGTCCGCTCCCACTCCGGATAGTTGCCGTAAAACTGGTTCGCGCCAAAGGAGCGATCGCTCCCGGCAAACAGTAGATCGGTTACGCCGAGCCGCGAGCCTGCCCAGCCTTCAGCGGAGGCGTCTTCATTGCGATAGTCGCGGTCAATCATGAATCCTGTTGAAAAATTGCGCTCCGCAGTCACGCGGCCGCTCAAGCTGCCGCGCGTGGCCCCGGCCATCAGCGTTTCCTCGTTCGACTCGAAACTGCCCTCGCCAGCGCGCAGGAAAACCGAATCGTGATCGGGAGCGGCAGTCAAGAAATCCACCACCCCGCTCAGAGCATCCACGCCGTGAAGCGTGGAGCCCGAGCCTTCGAGAACCTGGATGGAGTCCATCGCCTCCAGCGGCACAGGCAGGTCGAGATTGTGGTGCGAGGTCTGCGCATCGTTGATGCGGAATCCGTTGAGCAGCACCAGCGTTTGCTCAAAGCTGCCGCCGCGCAACACCAGGTCGGCCTGCCCCCCGCCTGAGCCGCGCTCCTCGATGAAAACCGACGAGTCCTGGCGAAGAAAATCCTGCGGCGACTCGGCGGCAAGCGACATTCCCTTCACGGGCAGAATCTCCACGGAGCGCTGCGACTCGGCAAGCGGCACCGGCGTGGCCGTGCCAAGCACAACCATGGTCTCGGACCGGCCTTTTACCTTTGCTGGCGGCGGCGCCGCGGCATCTTGTGCGAAGACGGCGTGCAATGAAGCCGCGAGCAGCAAAAATCCCGCGTTTGGAATGAGGCGAATGCGTTGCATAGAGACTGCATACAAGCATGACGGGGCGCGCGCCGTCAT